>JBCCVV010000092.1:0-23090 GCA_039194925.1 Bacteroidota bacterium | reverse complement strand
AAGCTTTTTGCCGCTCTTTTATTCCACTTTATTTCTAGAGCCATTTAGCATACTTGGATTTGATTTCATCGTGATCAATTAAGTTTTTTTTATCAAAACTTTCTTCATAAGCAATATCAAGCTCTTCTTTTTGCGCTTTGGTTAAAGCCTTGTATAGAGCTCCATTTTCACTATTGCTTAAACGTGATATGAGGTTATAGAATCCTTGAAGCTTTTGTTCATCGTCTATTTCATCGATGATTTTATGGAACTTTTCTCTTATCAACATGTCTTTTGAATTTGGCTACTAATATAACTTTAAAATATTCCCAAAAAGTGCCTCAACTAAAAATTACACATTGCAAAACGTGATTACGGTATCGTAACCCCATCTACCCTAGATTTACTTAAGCTTGCCATTCCCAACCCAAGATTTCTGTACCCTACATTGTTTTGAACCGTGCAATTCTCTAATCGAATCGTGTTATCTCCCGCGGCAAAAATTCTATCGGAATCCTGGAAGGTAGAGCTTTGGTCTTTTTTATTGTTGATAATCTTTACATTATTAAATACGACAGTGCTCCCACTTTCATAAACATTTACGATGGGTACTTTGCATTCGTTACCAGTAATCAAAGAGTTCATAAAATTAATACCTGTTGATCTTCGAATCCTCAATGCACCATTAAAACACTTCGATATTGTACTGTTATTAACTTTTAGATTGTCAACATTATTAATATACATTCCATAAGAACCCCCGCCATCAAATGTACAACCATCGAATTCTATATTTTGACTGTTTGAGATGTAACTCAGCTCTGCAGTTCCATTTATTTCCTTCTTTATCGTCAAATTAGAGATCTTCCAATTTTTACTTCGAACTACAAAAAATGCCACGGCTTTGGGGTTGTTTGATATAACCTCAGCCCCCTCTTTCCCAATAATCTGAACGTTGTCCAAACCCATAAAAAACAATTGTCCGCCAATCGATCGTGTATCCACGACCCGCTTATCAATTATCTTTTGTTCATCTTTCGTCATGTAATACACCAACTCTGTTTGGAGCTTGTATTTCCCTTTTTCAAGATAAATCACCCGATTGCTTCTGGCATTTTTTACCAAATCTTCCACTGAGGAAACCGTTACCGTATCTACCTTTCCATCTCCGCTGGTATTTGAACTTCGTATCGTTGAAGTGACGGTTTCCTTTTCTTCTTGAACTGCTTCTCGCTGAATAGGATTTTCTACCTTTCTTTCTGTCCTTGTAGCAACTTCATTTGTTGGGGTTTCTACAGCTTTGGGTTCTACTTTAACCGCAGAGTCATTCTTACAAGCCACGAAGGCCAACACCAAAAAGTATACTATTATATGTCTATACATTACTTCTGTTTTGTCCATTTTTAAGAGTCGCAAAGATAACAGAAAGTTCATGTGAAATCATGGTATCCCGTTCTTCTCCATGTTAATGAAAATCAAATATTTCTCCCTTACCATTTAAAATTAATTCGCTTTTTTAATCATGTTTCTATAAATTTTCCGACTTTTAAGACGAAGTTGTTCAATGATTCCGAGATATACCAAGCCAAAAAGCTAGTTAGGGATATTAAATAACTTCGATACTACTATAACCAGATCAAGTGCTTCTTAACACTTTAAATTAGCATAATGTAAAACCTATGGTTGTTCTTGATGTGTTTATAGGGTTGGTATTTGTTTATTTCCTTTACAGCCTTTTTGTCAGTATACTCGCCGAGCTATTCTCTACCTGGATCGGAATGCGATCTAGAATTCTCCGACAAGGAATTGATAATTTTCTAAATGATCAGCACCCCAGGAAACATGGCCTTTTTATGTGGTTGCATGACCTGTTTCTGGTAGAACACAGCAATTTCAGATATACCACCGCTGGAAAGTTTTACAACGAACCGACAATAAAATACTTGGCAAAAGTTGGTGAAAACAAGAGATACTCCATTAAGTATACCAAACCAGCCTATATCGAAAAAAACCATTTTGTGTCTGCCATTGTCAGTATGCTCATTCGAAGAAGTATAGGTGTCACTGAATGGGACAAAGTAAAGTTTGCTATCGAAAACAATGCCCTCAATCTTGAAAAAGACACCCTGCAAATGTTCAAAGATTGGCTGGTTCAATCCAATGACAGCTATGAGAAATTCAAAGCGTACATTGGCAACTCGTACGAAGAAGTGAATGATAGGTTGGTAGGCTGGTACAAACGCAAAATCGGTGTTTTACTCTTCTTTTTGGGCTTGGTTCTCAGCTTTATCATGAATGTGGACACATTTGACATTGTAAAAACACTTGCCAACAACCCGGACATGAGAATGGCTCTTGTAGAAAAGGCCATTAATGCAACAAAAACTGAATCGATGCTTGCGGATACAACATTGAGCTATGCCTACCACAGCACAAAAGGCAGCATTGATGAAGTAAGTAATATTTTAGGTTCTGGATGGCAAACACAATTTAAAGGTTCTGAAGGTTTTGTAACAAAAGCAAAAGTGATTTGGAACGCCAGCAATCCTTTGACTCAGAAGTTTTGGGGATTTATGATAACCGCTTTTGCCCTGAGTATGGGCGCAAAATTTTGGTTTGATTTGCTCAAGAGACTCGTTTCGCTAAGAGGAAATGGAGAAAAACCAGAAGAACACGACATCAATAAAGTACAAACGGAAGACAATGCACTCATCCCGGACAAGGGTCTTAAATTGACGACCTCGGACCCAGCAAAAATAGCGCTGAGCGTACATCGTAAAGAATGGGAAACACAACCTGGATTTATAGCGGCCAATCTGAAATACTCCAATAATAATGTAGGCTACATCGAACTTATATTTGAAGATGATCGCGATATCGCTTCAATGCCTGCGTTTGTATTGAATCCAATAGATCCCAAATTGCCGCACATTTCTTTAACGTATATACATGGTGAAAAGGGAAGTTTTGACAACGAAATAGCGCCAACCGTATTGGATGGAGCACTCTTGCAAACTACTACAAAAAGCTGGGGTACTCCCGCAGGAATCGTTTACGACCCAAGATCTGATAACAATGTAATTCTTACGTGCGGACACGTGGTCAGAAATGATAAGTCCGCATTTATTGACCAAACCAAATCGAAGATTGAATACAAAGATCCAAAAACAGGCAACCTGCTGAAGTTAGGGTCAACCCGCAATATTGTATTATCCTCTTTTTGTGATGCCGGCATCGTAGAGGTTGACAGAACAACAACTCTGAAGATGAACGGTCTGCAAACACTAAACAACGTCAGGGATGTTACCAGCGTAGAAGAGCACAAAACCCGCGTAAACATTCATACCCTACGCAAAGACCCACAAAGTCCGAGTGATCCGCTAATAGTAAAAGGTAAAATCATTTTTACCGGTCAAAACTTTAGCTTCCAGGATCGTCCATCTGCTGATTTCCGATTTTATGATTTATTCCTTATCGGAGATCCAAATAATAATTTTTCCAATCCTCTCACCTTTCCTGGAGACTCCGGGTCACTTATCAGCGATGAAACTGGTAGTCAGATTGGAATTCTGGTAGGTGCAGTCGTGATAAACAATCAACATTTCTCATACGGAATAAAACTCAAAGACATATTCGAAATTTTACAACTAGAACCCGCAAAAAATGAAAAAAAGTACACTTATTTTATGGAGTCTTCTCCTCCTTCTATGCCCAGCGCTTAATGCCCAACAATGGGATGGCACCACTGATGTAACCATCAATCTGGGCGATCTACCCAACAATACCTATGATGAAGTGATTAATGTAGCAAGCCCGATCACTGCCAATAATGTTCCTTTAAATACTACTTGTGCCCAAAATGATACCGTACGGATAATCGCAAAAAGTGAAACAGATACCCTGGCAATCACCATATGCAATACGGTAACTAAGATTCCATTTATATTTAACAGCGTACAGATTAAGAACGACAATCAAAAAAAGCTCATCTTCACCCAGCCGCAATCTACGGAACAAGATACCGGCAATGTAAATTTTCCGTTTAAGATAGATTCTACGGTATTTAATATCTACTACGATGCTCTGGTAATGCTGGAAGGCTCCAACGCTCAAAAGCAAATCATCATTCATAAATACCAATTGGATCTGGATTCTTTATCGAATACCTTTCTCTCATCATTTTCTGCCAATCTTGCTGGACTTCAATCCGCCAATGCTGGACAAGAAGCCAAAAATTTTGCTGAATCTGATGCAATGGGTATAGACATTACACAATTTGCCGATGGATTTGCCAAGTTTATTGCGTCCCGATTCAAGAAAGAATTGACCATTGCCTTTTTCAATCGATTCAAAGCCACATTAAACAATCCCAAACTTCATGACCTTACAGCCTTGTTTAAAAATACGGCAGGAGAATTGGAATTGATAGATGATCAGTTTACCCAGTATCAAGCGTATCTTACCTCACTTCGGGAAAGCATGGAATACGATTGCCAACTGTTACCTGAGCGATTACAAGAATTGGTCGAATCCCCCACATCTCAGCTCAATGAAGCCTTGAATAAATATCCAAATTTTCAATTTGTACTGGACAATGTACTCTTATTTGGCATTGATCTTCGCGATTCTGTAAATGCAGGAAAGGCTTTAGCAAGTTTAGATTTCAGCAAATCATTTGGACCAAATCCTGTTGATAAAAATCTAAGAGGTGGATTTGAGACTATACAGCTTATTTCAGAAAGTCTTAGAAACATCGAAACGGATTCCACCGACTCGTACTGGATTACAAACAAAGAAATTGATGGACTTATTACCAATGATAAGCTATTCAAAATCTTTCTTGGTCTTCTTGCACAAAAAGCCAAATTGGATAGGATCAATCTTTCGGATGGATCGCTTTATTCGATACTAAATAGTAAGACAACTATAGAATTAGAAGGCTTGATCGAATCGATCATTACATCAATCCAGGACATAGAAGGTATTTATAATGCAAATCCGAGTGCCATACCTGATGATAACAAATACATCACAGCGCTTCGGTATTTTGATGCTGCATCAGATTTGATCAATACATCCGATCATCTTGAACCACTGCTTTCAACCAGCCAAGCCAAAAAATTAAATGTCTATAATGGTTTTGCTGATGATATCAATAGCATGACCCGCTCGTTTGTAACTAAAAAATATTCGATCGGTCTGCTTTATGTCTCAAGAATCCTATCCAAGGTAGATTCTACCAGTTCTGCCCTAAAAGAAATCAATACTATCATTGGAAATCAAGGTTTGTTTATTGCTCAGATGGCCGAAGCTGAAAATTCCGACGATGTTGCGGCTATCCTCGAAAATTTTGCAGCTCCTATTGGTTCGTGGCGAGACAAAAGAATTGCCCAATGGAATATCGCTATTGACTCTTATATAGGTCCGGCCTTGTACAGTGTTAAAGACGATGGGACCAGAGCTGCATTCTCTACTCCTATCGGAGCCTCCGTAACTTTTCCATGGAATAATTTCACCTTATTCTTGAGTGCCTTTGATATCGGGCCGGTCACTTCATTTCGACTTACCAACGATACCTCACAGGTTGCAAATATCTACCTTAAGGAAATAGTTGCTCCAGGTGCATTTATTTCTGTCAATTTTGGACAGTCGTTTCCGCTTACTTTGAATGTGGGCTATCAAAGATTTCCTTTATTGGAAAAAGTGGGCGAAACCCAGAACAATATAAACGTGACAAGAAGAGATGGATTTGCGGGCAGTATAGTGATGAATATTCCGTTGTTCACCATTTATAATGATCCAAAGGATTGACATTTGAGCAGAAACTTTTTAACCACGAAGACACAACGTTCACAAGGATAGTGTCCAATAACAACCTTGTGAACGTTGTGCTCCTTGTGGTTTCAAATCAAGTGTATTTCTTTTTTAGCATCGGCTTTTTATTGTTTACTCGAAAGGAATCTTTGTCAGTTCGACGGGAGCAAATTTATCAGCTCGGCCAAAGCGGAGAGTTAGACAAGTAGTATATCTCCATTCATTTCATCCGGTGCTTCTACGTTCATCACCTTTAAAATTGTTGGGGCTACATCGGCCAATTTACCTCCTTGCAGTTGCAAATTTTTCAACTGTTCATCGTTCGAAATGAAAAAGACAGGGACCATATTGGTCGTATGCGCAGTATGGGGTGAACCATCTGGATTAATCATAATGTCACTGTTTCCATGATCCGCAATAATGATGATTGAATACGAATGATCCAACATCACCGGAACCAATCTACTCAAACAGTCATCCACAAAGTTTGCTGCCTTTTTACCAGCTGCAAAGACACCCGTATGCCCCACCATGTCTGTGTTGGCATAATTCAAACAAACGAAATCCGGAGTCTCTTCTTTTATATTATCGATTAATCGGTCCGTGATTTCCCCAGCACTCATTTCCGGTTTCAAATCGTAGGTAGCCACATTTGGTGAAGCTACCAAAATTCGATGTTCGTTGTTGAACGGTTCTTCTCTTCCTCCTGAGAAGAAAAACGTCACATGAGGATATTTTTCGGTTTCTGCAATACGCACTTGACTCAGGCCACTTCTTTCAATTACTTCCCCCAGGGTATTGACCAAATTATCCTTTTCAAAAATTACATGCAATCCTTCGAAACTGGCATCATAATTTGTCATGGTGAGATAGTTAAGACTCATTGCCTTCATATCATGATCGTCGTTATCTTCCTGGGTGAGCACCTTTGTAATTTCACGGGGCCTATCGGTTCGATAATTGTAGAAAATGACCGTATCATTTTCCTTTATATTTCCTATCCTTTTGCCATCCTCTACCGCTTGTAAGGCTTCCATAAATTCGTCAGTAATCCCTTCGTCGTATTGCTTTTCCACCGCAGAAAGAAGGTTATCGCATAATTCACCCTTACCGTTTACCAGCAAATGATACGCTTTTTGCACACGTTCCCATCGATTATCTCTATCCATCGCATAATACCGACCTACTACGGTAGCCACTTTAGCATTTGAATCTTCTATGTGGTTTTCCAGTGTCCTGAGATAATCAATACCCCCTTTTGGGTCTGTATCGCGACCATCGAGAAAGGCATGGATAAATACCTCAACATCTTCCGTTTTCAGGATATCACAAAGTGCCAACAAATGATTTATGTGTGAGTGGACACCTCCATCCGACAGGAGCCCCAACAAGTGAATTCGTTTTGTTGTCGAGGTAGCTTTCTTGATTCCCTCTTTTAAAACCGTGTTGTCCTTGAGCGTATTTTCTTTTATTTCTTTATTGATCCTTGCCAATTCCTGATATACAACTCTACCTGCTCCAATATTTAGGTGTCCAACCTCAGAATTTCCCATCTGTCCCTCTGGTAGACCGACGTCTTCACCAAAAGTAATCAATTCCGCATTCGGATAATTTTCATAAAGACCATCCACAAAAGGTGTATCTGCCTGCGCGATCGCGCTTACCTTTGAATCTAATCCATGTCCCCAACCATCAAGGATGATTAACGCTGCTTTTCTAGTCATTGTATTGTATCTCTTTCTAACTATGCTATCACAAAAGCCACAAATTTAGTTGAGCAATTCACAATGTTGAAATAAAGATCTATTTTTTAAAGAATTAAACCTGCTATACCCAAGCTATACTATTGCCTTTGGGAAGTCTATACATCAACCCTGTAACTCTAAAACTAAACAACTAAACAATTCTACAAATGAACAACTGAGCAACTGAACAACTAAATCCCCCGAACATTCACCAATTCAATCTTTGATAATTCTTTAAGCTCCCCCACTTCATATAAAGCGTCCAAAGCCGAAACCGGAGTATTTTTATCGTGTTTATAGTTAATATAGTCCTGAAAAGTAATACCTCCTACCGTTCTCTTGTTGTATGCGGATCGAAAACGCACTCCGCCTCCATTCACATGAAACGAATAGGCGAGATAGTCCATTGTATAGTCGTCTTTTGCAATCCAGTACATGTAAACATCATCATGATCATCTCCACCACCTTCCTGGTCGAATGTCACCTCAATTTTGTAGTAGTCTTTATCCTTGACTTTTGCCTCTCCGATCAACCTTTTATTTACGGCCTGATCATTTAAAAAGAAGGGTAAAAAAGCAAAGTAGTGAACAGAATTTACGCTATTCGAATATTTTCTGGAATCTTTTTCAGAGAGGTCAACTTCCTTGCCATCCATCTTCCTGGTAAATCCTTGATTGGTTAGAATGTCTACGACAGATCCATCTTTAGAGTGACGTTCGTATCGATATTTACCCTTTTCATAGTGAAATTCATAATGATATTTACGAAAATCATAGGAGAAATGAGCATTTTGATAATTATCTCCGCCATGCTTTTTGATGCATAAATTTATGATCTCGTTGGCTTCCAAATTCTGTGCGGTTACTGAAAGTGAAAAACCAACCATTAAAACAAAAGAGACTAGCTTCATGATTTTACATTTTGATATTTAATGCAAGGTATCACATCTAATCTGGTTCAACTCAATAATTCAAAGAATATCAAACTATCAGTAAAATGACAATTTTCATATCAGCTCATAGATTCGAATCATTTATTCTTTAATGCCCAATTTCCTCATCACTAATTCTTTTTTTTGTCTTGATATGGGTACTTCAAGGCCATTTTCCAGCAACAAAGTAAATTTATTGGTCCTCTTGAACTTCACTACTCGATCAAGGTTTACCAGGTAGCTCCGATGGCATCGCAGAAAACTATCTCTCGGCAGCATTTCCTCAAGGGATTTTAGCGAGCAATTAATAAAGTGTCTTGCACCACCGTAATACACAAACGCATAAATATCTTCCGATTTAATAAAATTGATCTCATCGGGTAAGAGAAATAGATATCCATCCAGCGTTTTAAAAGATATTTTATTCTTCATATCAATGTGTAGTGAATATTAAAAAACAAGTTCTTTTGGAGCACTCGATCTTTGCACAATACAAAACCTATTAGCCGTTAATCATCAAATCTCCATTTATCAATTGCCCCTTCCCTTGTGTTTTTTACACGCATTCATTGATAATTCATTCATTGAATTGCTATCTTTCAAAAGCACAATAACGTAGATTTTTAATTTTCAGACATTTTCAAAGTCACTTTGACTCTACATACAGGCCTGCCCCACTTCACTCCTCGTTTTTATGTTTTAATTAATAGCCGGATGTCTTAATGGTTAGGGATTGGACTCATGCCCAACATTAGTAAGTGTGTTTAAAGCAAAGAAAAGTAACCTAAAGATTGATATACCTATTCTTTGAACCAGCAAATGATTTTCTTTGTATTGCTATTTCACCCGTTCACATCGTAGAGTTGAAGATTAACGAATGCTTTTTGTTCGTTGCTCCTGGAGAGAGCGTTTATCGCTTGCTCTTTTTTGTCCATTTTGGTAAAAACTGCTCCCAACCACTCATAACCCTGACTTAATAACTGATCCTCTTTCTCAATGGCCAGATGTCGTTGTAAAAACAGTAGGCTCTGCTCAAAGTCATTCACTTTAAAATAATACTTTCCCTTTTCAAAATCATTCATATCAATAGTGTCTACACTTTTTGTAGCATCAAAGTCCACGGGCCATTCATAATTATCCAACACAAACTCCCTAAATTCCCTCTCCGCTTTCCAATCCATCACCCACCAGCCCGCAAATACCAATACCCCAACAAACGATGCTGCAACAATCCATCTACTTAAATTGAACTTTTCAGCACTTCTTCCTCCAGTCGTCTTGCGCTCCATTTCTCTCACCACGGCATCATCGCTCAATTTTGTAGCTTTTTCTGCTTCCTTCAACCCCCTCAATGTCTCCATCATATCTACCTCCAATAGCGCCTCACTGATTCCTTTGGCCACATCAAAATTCTCGACCGCCAACTGTAAAGAAGCATCTTCTGCCATCTGCCGCTCAAAAGCCTCCAGTAACTCTCCCTCAAGCAACCCCAGCTTATAATCTTCGATATGTGCATAAAAATCTTCCACTACCTCAAGATATTTTTAAGCTCAGGATGCTTTTCCAAATAATCCAGGACCTCTTTAAAACATTGATATTTTTTCTTTTTAGCCATGTTGTCGCTTTTGTAATTCATCGCCTTAGCAATCTCTTTCATACTGTAATCATTAGCCCAAAGCAAGAGCACTTCTCTACAATTTTTCCCTAACCTTCCAAGCAATTCATTCAATATGTCGATCCGAGAATGATCCAGTAATAAGCTCTCGGGTGTAGTATCAGATTTGATGTCGTACTGATCATCTATATTCTCAACTTGAATTTTATTTGCCTTTTTCGAATGATTCATCCATACGTACTTTGAGATTCCACACAAATACGCATGTAAGGAAGAGGTAATCTGCATCTCTTTATTTTTTACCACCGTTTTTACAAATTGCATCAATGTTGTGGTGAGTACATCTTCAAAATCGGATTCTTTTGCCCCATATTTTCTGATAACACCTCTAATTTTATTTCTCAATACTTCATCATAGTACAATCTTTCGATCACCTCATCACGGCCCTTTTTACCAGACCGAATCTTTGCAATAATTACATCAGTGTCTTTGTTAATCTCTAACACAAAGTGATTTTATGGAGTTGAACAGTACCCCAAAATAGTAGGTTTTGGCTAAACAGAAAACATTTTAATATAAGTGGAAGTATTTGCGAGGTGAATGGTACTCTCTTTATTGAAATGAACACGCCCGACTCAGAAGCTGGTTCAGGAATGCCATTCTCTAATACGAATACCCCAAATGTCAAAAACTTTTTCCAATCTCATCGATCTCTAATCATCTTTTTAATCCTATCTTCGCAGTTTAATTTTTATTAGCGAATCTCGACGAACATAGACTATGAGGCAATACGACAGATATACGATCACATCTGCACTCCCCTATGCCAATGGACCTCTCCATATCGGTCACCTTGCAGGTGCTTACCTTTCTGCAGATATCTATGCTCGTTTCAGGAGAATGATGGGAGAAGATGTCGTTTTTATCTGCGGGTCCGATGAGCACGGTGCGGCAATTACCCTGCGCGCAGCAAAAGATGGTAAGACTCCACAAGAAATTGTAGATCATTATCATGGCCTGTTCAAAGATACGTTTCGTCGAATTGGCGTTTCGTTTGATATCTATCACCGTACTTCAGCCGATTTACATCACCAAACTTCACAGGCCTTTTTTACCACTCTCTACGAAAAAGGAGAGTTTGAAGAAATAGAATCGGAGCAGTATTTTGATGAAGAAAAAAGTCAATTTCTTGCCGATCGGTACATTACCGGTACCTGTCCCAAATGTGGACATGAAGAAGCATATGGCGATCAGTGTGAAAACTGTGGGTCCACCCTAAGTCCTACGGAGTTGATCAATCCCAAATCAACCATTTCAGGTGCCACGCCCGTACTTAAAAAAACAACGCACTGGTATTTACCGCTCAACAAATACGAAGCCTGGCTCAAAAAATGGATCGCCGAAGGAAATAAGGACGGAGAACAATTGCACGATCCGGCGGAATGGAAAAATCATGTTTTGGGTCAATGCAATTCGTGGATCGATACCGGGCTAAATCCTCGTTCTATGACCCGTGACTTGACCTGGGGAGTGGATGTTCCGCACAATATTCCCGGGCATGAAGGTAAAAAACTATACGTCTGGATGGATGCTCCGATTGGATACATCTCTGCGACCAAACAATGGGCCGAAGACAATGGAAAAGATTGGGAGCCGTATTGGAAAGACAAGGATTCGGCACTGATTCATTTCATTGGAAAAGACAATATTGTATTCCACTGTCTTATTTTTCCGGCAATACTCAATGCACATGGAGACTATAATATGCCGGTAAATGTACCTGCCAATCAATTTGTAAATCTGGAGGGAGATAAATTATCCACTTCAAAAAATTGGGCGGTCTGGGTACATGAATACCTGGATGATTTGCCGGATAAAGAAGATGAGCTTCGCTACTGCATGATCAAAAATATGCCCGAAACAAAGGATAGCGAATTCACCTGGAAATCCTATCAAGAAGCCAATAACAATGAGTTGGTAAACAATTTGGCCAATTTTGTGAATCGTGTTATTGTATTGACCAATAAATATTACAATGGCATTGTTCCCGAATTTGATGAAGGTCAGGACTTAATTGGGCCCGGCGATCCAATGGATGCGGCATATCACGACTCCGAATTGCTTCGCTTATTTGATGATTTGCATGCGGTAGGAGATCATATTCGCCAATTCGAGTTCCGCAATGCTCTGCAAAAGATCATGGATATTTCCTCTAAAGGCAATCAAATCCTGCAGGCAAACGAGCCATGGAAAAAACAAAAGACGAATCCGGAAGAAGTCACTGTAGTAATGAATCTAGCTTTGCAGTACGTAGCTGCTTTGGGTGTGATCGTCAAACCGTTTTTACCTTTTACCTCTGATAAGATAAGCGCCTTGCTCAACATTCCAGCCATTGATGATCATTCGGGTTTGGTGGATCTAATGAATGGACTGGCGGAAGGAGAGCATGCACTAAAAGCCGGACATACCATAGGAAAACCAGCGCATCTTTTCTCCAGAATCGATGATAGTGTGATTGCAGCGCAAATTGAAAAGCTGGAATCCAATGCCCAAAAGACGGATAATACCGCTCCAGCCAACCCAATTAAAGATGAGATTGCATTTGACGATTTTATGAAGATGGACATCCGTACTGCAACCATAGTTGAAGCTACGAAAGTAAAGAAAGCAGATAAATTGTTGCAAATAAAATTGGATCTTGGGTTTGAGACGCGCACGGTTGTATCCGGCATAGCGGAATATTACAAACCGGAAGAGATCATTGGGCAACAAGTAAGTCTGTTGGCAAATCTGGCACCTCGGAAAATTCGAGGTGTTGAGTCAAAAGGGATGATCTTAATGGCAGAGAACAGCGAAGGAAAACTAGTGTTTGTTGCGCCAAGCGAAGCCAATTTTGAAAATGGCAGTGGGGTACGGTAGAGTCTGTTGAATCTACTTTAAACTTTCTATTGTACCAGAAGATGATGTAACTTTTTAGCCCTTTTTCAGTCAAAATAGTAAGTCGGTGATTAATAGAATCAACAAAATGGGTCTTTAGCCACAGCTAATGCTAGCCGTTTATTGCTCCCCAACGACGTTTCGTCGATCTTTTGGGCTACTACATCTATGTTCGATAAATTTCCGAACCAAATTTTTATGCGCAGACGTTATTAGTAATACAAAGGCGAAAGCGCCTTCACGATTTTTCGCGATAAAAATCTAATTTTTGAAATAGTTCCATTCGTGGTTTTAGTTATGGTCGGTGGATTCAATCTTAGGATTGATCCGATAGACTGACAGCTTCACATTTGTGCTCGGGAGTGAATTCGTCTTCGAGTATCATAAATCAATTTCTTAACTAAACCAATAGTATTATGACAGATGGAATTATTGTAATTCTTACTTTACTAGGCATCGTAATTGAAGAGGATGCATTATAGTAACGTTAAACCTTAAATTATTAATTCACCTTTAAAAAGTTAAATCCAGTGTTTTTTACACTGGATTTTTTATTTTTTCAAGAATCCATTTTCTTTCATATGTGTTTTTTGAAGAGTAATAAAACTCCAAAATTTGTTCTTGAGGCTTTCTATTCAATAACATATTGATAATTTTTAATGATGTCTTCAAAGCTAAATATGTTTGACGATTGGTACGGCTTTCATTGGATAATATGAATCTTCGAAAATTGTCTACTTGAGTCTTTACAACATTCACATAATCCTTATTTAATTCATATTGTGCAATTAATAGTAGCCACCTAAATCTTAACTTGTACTGAAAACTTGAGGATTTAAGATTGGAAAGGTCTTCAACTACTTTTTCAAATTTCTTTTCATGAAAATCGATTGTAGAGTGTCCAAATTTTTCAACAGATCTGGTGTTTTTAGCATCTACTTTATGGGCCCAATTATCAACAATCTTTCTCGCCCATTCAATTTTACCAAGTTTACTCGCTACGCCAATAATATTTATAAACTTTACTAAAGACATCGTTTCATTTAGATTAAGAATTTGCTTTTCCAAGCTATATTCATATAAATCCAGAAGTTCTTGACCTCTGTGAATTTCACCTTTCCTAATAACTTTTGTAAGATAATTAATGCAATAAATTCCTACACTATATTGGATATGTCTAGCTACATTTTTTGATTTATCTGATTTCAAAAAATCTATCAAGTATTCATAAGCCGTTTCATCATTGCTCTGATTCATAAAAATTAACTGATCAGTTATTCCCTTTAAATCTGTTTTAGTTTGATAATGCATATCAAATACATCACCATAGTCATTCCAAGATTCAGATAATAACTTCTGTCTATTCTTAATTTCTACAAATAACAATTGAGCTATAATTGCAGTCGATTTTTTAAAAGAACTTAAAAGTGAAGCAAAAACATCGGCATGGTGATTTTCTGAGTTACTAATTCCAAAATAATAATCATGAAATAACGAGCGCATTCTATAGTGTTCGTCCCAGATGGATGTTATGTTTTTATCCGTTTCTTCTAATATATCTTTTTGAATTGTTAGATATTGATCTGATAAGCTTTTTCGAGCAAGACCTAAAAGCTGACATGACTTTTTGAGGTTTGGTGAATCTTTCCATATCATCCATCCTAAATACTCTTCAGCGACGTTACCTAAAATCGAAATCGAATTTGATATGGTTTGATGTTTCAACTTAAAGGGAAGTTCTCCAAATAGTTCTTCAGTTGTAAACTCCTTGTAATGTGCATCTTTCCAAATTGATTGTTCATCAAACCAATTTGCAATTTTACATACGGTTCCATCCTCTCGGTAATACAACTTTAAATATGTCAAAAATCTCGTCCACTGTTTTCTATCAAATGTTTTAACAATTGCAAAATATTTCATCCCCCAAACGAAAATTTAAACAAAACTCGGTAAACGATTCCTGCTAATTAATTGAATAACAAGAATTTATATTTGTAAATATAGTATTTACTCGGTAAAAGTGGATAAAATTTGTCTTGTTTTGAAAATTTTCCCTCTTTATATTTACACTATCAAAAGTGATACAAACGGAATACTTAAAGATTTAATCGCCCCAGCGGTCGCTACAATTACACTCTGTCATACTGAAAATATGCAATTCTGCCCTAATTGCACGTATATTTTTAAGAACCCTTTCTGACAATTCATGAGTGTCTTCAGGTTTTAAAATAATTTTCGACAGAACATAATCCAGAACATTCTGCCTTTTTGTTGTGCTCTCTTAGCACTCAAAGGCAGAATATTGGACTAACTAAGGTGAAACAACACTGAAATATTATCCACACGGCCGGGTAATAGAGAGACATGTTATGCCTGCTTTTCATAAGAAGCAGGCATCTTTTTTAAAACAAAACACCAACTTTTAAAATGACTAAAGAAAAACCTCTCTTGGTCAAAATCTTTATTGACGGACAAAATTTTTACAACCGTATCCTCGATTTTGATTTGGATTTGCAGCAAATTGATTATCCCCTATTTTTTAAAACCATCCTGGATAAGATCAAATCCAAGTTTCCACCAACGAATTCTATTGTGCTGCTAAAATCCGAGTGGTATGTCACCGGCAATAATTTCGTAGACCACTACCCCTGGGAAAAAATGCGTAAAAAACACCTTTCTCCCCATTTTGATGACCCTCAAGACCCCTTGCTGCTTCGACTGATAAAAACTCATACCACCGATCCCCGATTCGATAAAAAATACAAACGCATCTTCGATAAAGAAAAAGGCAAGGACCACGCCGCCGCCAATCAAAACCGAAGAGATGCCAAACGCCACATAGGTGATTTGCTAAAAATTAGTAAGCGCTACGAAGGTTTGGGGTACAGCATGAACGGAAAACAGCTCGATCTGATCTACATCAAATATTGCGGCTTTTTGAAAATACACCATGAAACGCGCAATGCGTCTGAGAAGGGTGTAGATGTAGCCATTGCCGCACAAATGCTCAGCAGCGTACTCGATACCAGCACCTTGCAGGAAAAAGAAGACATCCACGACGTCATCCCTGATTACAACTCCGATATCCTCGTGCTGATCTCCACGGATATGGATTTCATCGAGCCTTTGCGCATCCTCTATACGATGGGCAAGCCGGTCTATATGGTTCATATTCAAGAGCGCATGCCAAAGAACCTAAGGACGCAGGATGTGTGCCATCAGATCCATATAGATAAAACGGCCATGGGCACTATGCTCCTGAACGGATCCGCTTAGCGTTTGTACAGTTCATTCAATTTGACATTGTCGTTTCGTAGCTGAGATTGATACCTCAAGCATTGCCCAAATTGTCATCCCAAGTCCAAAAAAACGCTTTTCGGCATAAAAATGAAGTTCTAAAAACAAGTCCGGAAGGGTTGAACTCTCACAATTTCGTAACGGCTTTTGAAATCGAATATGTAAAGAGCGTAAATTAATTTTGTCATCATTTTTGGGCCAAAAATGTCGCCAATATTGGACTTTTACTCATTGTCTAGCCCAGGAAGAAATGTTAATCGCTATATCTGCATAAATGCATCTCCTCGGTGAAACGGCAACGTGCATCGAATTTGATTACCAATTGAAATTCTCTATTTTTATTCTTGTGCATCATCTTCGGATGAATTGCTTTGCCTTTTGATGTTTAGATCCATCTCGATAACAACCCGGATTATATTCTCTATGATAGGTTACAAGAAACTGATTTCGGCATATACAATTGGGCGCTTAATTAATCCAAACATGTATTAATTTTTACCCAAAGCAAAAACCTCAACCCATGGAATATTTAAAAAGAATTGAAGAAGAAAAAGAAAAACGTACAGGTACACTCTATCTGGGTGAATGCGGATTGCGCGAATGGCCAGAAGAAATATTTGAGATGGATTGGCTGGAGGAATTAATTATGAGTGATATGAATTTGAACAAAGAGGGGAAATTAGTGTATTCTGATTTTTCTGACAGTTCAAGCCCAAATGTGCTATCCGAAATACCAAAGTCCATCAGTCAGTTACGTTCACTTAAAAAGCTTTACATCTCCGGCACGTATCTACATAGATGGACCATTGAAAGCCTTCACAATTTATCTACGTTGGTGAATTTACACTTCTTACATTGCAGATACAACAACATTTCAAAAATTGAAAACCTCAATAATCTCATAAACCTAAACACGCTTTACCTCCGTTCCAATCAAATTACCAAAATTGAAAACCTCGACAACCTCATAAACCTGAACTCGCTAGATCTGCGCTCCAATCAAATTACTAAAATTGAAAACCTCGATAACCTCATAAACCTAAACTTACTAGATCTGCGCTCCAATCAAATTACCAAAATTGAAAACCTCGATAACCTTATAGATCTAATCTCATTATTCCTCAGCTCCAATCAAATCGCCAAAATTGAAAACCTCGATTATCTTATTAACCTAATCTCATTAGACTTCAGTTATAATAAAGTGACCAAAATTGAAAATCTTAATAATATTTTAAGTCTCAAGACTTTAGACCTCCGTTCCAATCAAATTACCAAAATCGAAAATCTCGACAACCTTATTAATCTCAATTTTCTAGCTCTAAATTCTAATCAAATTACCAAAATTGAAAACCTTAATATTCTTACAAGCCTCAAGGCTTTAGAACTCCGCTCAAATCAAATTGCCAAAATTGAAAATCTTGACGTTTTACCTTTAAACAGTAAAGTAACAATTTATAACAATCCTATAAAAGCTTTTCCTCATGGTCTGTTGGGTGGCTATCAGAATAAAGGTTTCATTAAAGACCTGCGCAATTGGAATTCTGCATTGGGAGAAAACCCACCCAAAAACACGTTTACCAAAATCCTTATTCTTGGCAATGGAAACGTAGGTAAAAGCAGTCTGGTGGAAGCACTTCGAAATGGAAAATGTGATCATTCACCAGAATCTACTCATGGTATCGAATTGTCAACTTGGGAGACTGAGAAACAACATTATCACATTTGGGACTTCGGAGGCCAGGAAATCTTTCACGGCACCCATCAAATGTTTTTTATCGGTCAGGCGATTCAGATTATTGTTTTTGATCACGATTCGGAGGAAGAACCAGAATCAGCAGATCGAATAAACTCCAATGAACTTACGCGAAACCGGCCCATAAACTATTGGATTCACCAGGCTGAGCAATCGGGAAATCAATCGCCCATCATAATCGTGCAAAACAAAGTGGACGAGAGAAATGAAATCCACGAAGAAACCCACTCCTTGTCTGGCAAAAAGAATTATCCATACATTCGACTCTCCGCTAAGGAAGGAATTAATCTAGACGAGCTTATTTTTCACATCCATAGAAAAGCAAAAGATTTATATGAATACGAAATGCCCATTCCTCCTACTTGGGTGACAGTACGCGATGGTCTGCTCCAGAAACAGAAAAAAGTGGCCAATCGAGAATTGACAATGAGTAAGACCGCCTTCTTTGCCGAATGCATGGACTATGGGGTTTCAGAACGAGTACTTCCCACGCTATTGACCTTTTTGCACAATTCCGGTTTCCTATATTACAATGCATCTCATCTGGGCGATACGTTGATTATAGATCAGAAATGGGCGCTGGAAGGAATCTATACCGCTCTTGATCGAGAAGGTGCTTTTTATCACTTAATGAGAAATGGTCTGAATGGTATTGTGGATATCATTCATCTCTATCGGGAATGGGATGGGTATAGGGAAGGGCATAAAAAAGTACTGCTCAGTTTTATGCAGAGTTGTGGCATTTGTACTCCTGTCAACAAAAGCAATAATCAAAACAAAGAATATTTATTTCCTGAGTTTTTAAACGAAGAAAGGCCTGAAGCCATTGATTTATGGGAGGAGAAATATCAATCCGAGTGGGTCCATTTCACATGTGAAGAGCGTTTTTTCCCAAGTTCAAAATTGCACCATTTCATTGTGAAATATTTCAAATACGCTGAAAAAGCAAATGTCTGGTACAATGGCATCCTTTTAAAGCTGGACTCTGGAATGCTTATCCTGGAATTCAATTTTGAAAAAAATATTCTATCTATAAAACTAACAAAAAATGAGGTAGGGAAATGGCTTGCCAAATTAGCACAAGATCTGGGCTTATTGGACAAAAAATATACCTGGAGTATCTGCAACGCTCAAGCCAAGACGTATGAAAACATAGACATCACTCGATACAACATGCAAAATGAAGCCAATTATGTTCTACAAGAAGTACCTAAAAAAGAAGGTATCAATATTGCCATTTCTTATGCTAAAGAAGACGATGATGATGCCCAATTTGGCTACAATCCTTTGCAAGAGTTGCTGGACGCCTTCAGCACAATGAGGCGCAATAAAGAGGCTAATATCTTTACCGATAAAAGGGTCAAGGTTAATAATTGGGACAAGAGCATTCGTCATGCTTTCCAGGATGCAGATCTAATTATCATTCTGAATAGTACCTATTACGGTAGAGACTCTAAGGATTATATTTGGAGTGTTGAGATGCCCATCATCGAAGCTAAATTAAAAGATCAAAACCTATCCGTCTGTAAATTTGATATTTGTGAATACGATAATAGTCCTCCTCTCAATCAACTTACCCCCTACCAAAAAAAGATCATACCCATAGAAAAACACGAACGAACTAAGTACTTCAAAGACTTCATCGAAGAGGTAGTACGTGGAAAAGTCATGAAGAATCTGGGCTTGATCGACTAGCAAGCCTTGGCAAAAAAAAAAATGACCAGCCATCCTTAATAAATCACCTGTTAAGATAGCCGGTCCATTACTATTAAGCCACAATTACTCTTGAACTATTATTTTTTGCGAATACACCTCTCCCTTTTTGGTCTGAGCCTTAATGATATACATTCCTATGGCTGCACGCTGGGCATTCCATACCAGATCATCGCCCAATACCCTTTGAATCACCAACTGCCCTGCGTTATCATAAATCTCTACAGATTCGATTTGTCCCACATATTCAGCATTCAGATAAAATGTCGTCCCAAGGTTTGTTTGTAGAATATTGTCTACCCTTTGGATTTCTGTGGTCGATTGTGGCTTTTGCGCTCTTAGCACTACCGCATTGGGCAATAATAGATTTCCCGAACCACTTTCTATAATATCCTCTATAAAATTGCCTTCCGAATCGA
The DNA here is from genome assembly GCA_039194925.1 of Bacteroidota bacterium. Classification (GTDB taxonomy): domain Bacteria; phylum Bacteroidota; class Bacteroidia; order Chitinophagales; family Saprospiraceae; genus CAJXUU01. The sequence continues at coordinate 2,885 of JBCCVV010000092.1, read as the reverse complement.
ATCGCTTGACCGCGCTTGTACCTCCATTACCAATTAGTATATCTCCATTGGGATAAAAGGCGATGCCTTCCGGGTTGCTCAATCCCGTAATGAACTCCTCAATAAATTCTCCATCCGAATTGAAGCGCTTGACCGTAGTGCCGTTCCAGTTGTTGACATACAAGTCGCCATTTTCATCAAACCAAATATTAGTGGGGCCTTCTAAGTTGGTATCTATAAAGTTGCCCATATCGGAGCCATCCGGACCAAACTTCCGAATGAGATTATCGGCATAGGAAGATACATACAAGTTCCCATCCGAATCCCAATCGATACCAATGCTGGTGTTGACTCCCGTTTCGGTAAATTCGTCCACGAATGTGCCATCCTGTTGGTATCGCAATACCGTACCTGATCCGCCCCACTGCAGCACATATAGCAGATCATCTTCACCTATCTTCATTCGAGTGGCCCCTGCGATTCCAGATGCGAAATCGTCAACATAGCTTCCTGAATTGGGCAGATATCGAGTAATTCTACCGGTATTCAAATTGGAAATAATTACTCTATTTTGATCTTCCAGAAATACAATGTCCTGCGGCCAACTCAACTCTTGATTGATAAAAACCTGAGGATTTTTGCCCTTTTCATCGAATTTCAAAATTTGCCATGGAGGATTATTAAAATTGCCTCCATCGCAAACATAAATATCAAAAACTTGCCCAAATGCCCAATTGTAGAGCATGAGGTATACTAAAACGGGAAGTAAAAGTTTTTTCATAAGCAGTCTTTTTGTTGTGTAGTTTTATGAATTTTTCTTTTTGTACACACCTGTAAAGCTCTTTTTCCAGGTCTTTCCCCCGTCTTTGGAGCCTTCCATGGTCTGCGTGACATCTCCGGATTGGGGATCTAGCGTATAGTCCAAATTGGTTAAGGTACCCGCTCCATCATCAGCCTGCATTTTTAGGTAGCCTTCTTTTGTTTCGATTGCTTTGAAGACGGTGATGTTATTGAACTTATCAATCCAGATCTGGGTATATCTTTTATCGCTTGGATCATAATAATTCATGCTTCTCCCATAGAATCCATTAAGTGTTTTAAAGTCCTCGTGCAATGTGCAGCCGCCTTCACTTTTGGTTATGCTACTCGTTGCAGACATCTTATCGTCTACATAGACATCCCATTCTCCCAGCCAAAAATCCAAGGGTTTGTATTCATCGCCATATCTGCATGGAAATGATTTTTGATTGTCGGTTTGAGCTTCCACTGCGAGTGAAACACACACCATAAAAAGCGTAAAGAGTTTGATTTTCATTTTTAACGTCTTTGTGAAAACCAAAATTAAGTGAGCGGACAGACTAAAAATTGTAAAAAACGCTTATGTTAACGCATTCCTTAAATCATCTGATTTTGATATTGATTGGGTGAAACGCCTACAACGGATTTAAAATCTTTGATAAAATGAGCCTGATCAAAATATCCCATGGAATACGAAATATCTGTCATGCTGTATGCATTTGTCTTCATCATCTCTACGGCAGTATTTACCCTCACAATTTTGCTATATCGAATGGGCGAAATACCGATTTCCTCGTTGAAGCGTTTTCGGAATTGGGCCTTGCTCAACCATGCCTTTTTAGACAACTCCTCTATTCGTGTAAACCCTTTTGAATTAAAAATCTCATTCAGTGCTTTATCGATTATCGAGATATAGGAATTCGAAAATTGCTGTAGCAAAAAGTTTTCGATGAGGTTGATCTTTAATTCATCTTTCTTTTCAAGATCAATTTTATTGGTTAATGTCGTGGCATCATTTCCCCATAATTCATGGATGTCTACCACCGCATTTTGAAACAAGTTCAGTTTTTCCGGAATAAAATATTTCGCTGTGTTGGGTTTGAATTCTACCACAATACAGTAGTTTCCATTTTGTCCGGAATTGACGGTATAAGATTGATTATGCAAACCTCCTACAAAATTTCTGGGGCGTAATTTCCACCCCAAACTGTAATTCGTATTGTGCTGAAAACAGTGTTCGCTTTGAAAGACCATTTCAAAAACACCCTTTGGCAAAAGTTGTACATCAGTGGTATCTTCAAAATGATAAATCTTGAATGCCTCGATATACGGAAGCAATACTTTAGGTTGTATTTTTCGAACGGTTAGCATTGAGGTCCAGATAGATTTAATTAGCAGTTATTGAAACTTTAGATAAAACGAATTACGCATCGATATCGCTTCAATGAGCCTACGATCTTGCCGTCATCAAGACATTAGAGTCTTGTATTTATTAGCTAGGCAAGAAATTGTTTTAATTATAAAAGAGGAAGCCTTACCATAAGACTCCCTCCTCATAAACCCCTAAAAATTGAAATCAATCTGTACACTCTTCCTTATTGATCAAGAGCGATGCATACTTATGAAAGATTTAACTGCACAATGAAATTGTTTATCTGCTTGGGTGTTATTGAATGTACATACGGGTTTAAAATTTGTATTATGAAAAATTGAAATTGCTTACGATAAAAGGAGGTTGGGGCCTTCTGCCGCGGCCCCTTTGCCCCCAAAACAATACGCTACCGTCCTTATAATGCCAAAACATCTCCAATGAATAAAAGGTCAGATCTTCGTTAATTGCCCTTAAAAAATCGTTTGAAAAAATCATTTCATCACGTCTTTTGAAAATTGTTAAGATCGTATGCAAAAAACGAAAGGTTCATTCTTATTCCATTTGAATGATGGGCAGAACCAACGCATTTACCTAATTACAATTCTGAGAGTTGAAAATTCAGTATTAACCAATTAAGATTTTTATCTAAACACCGAATAAAATTATTTCTCAATGATGGATAAGCACTACTTACAGTGTAAACCAGAATGTTATTTATAAGAAAACTTCATTTTTT
>JBCCVV010000091.1:0-23585 GCA_039194925.1 Bacteroidota bacterium | reverse complement strand
TGCACCATTGCTGCATACGATCATATTGTAATTCTTATTGTAAACGTGCAATCCACTTTTCTAGCGTGAATTGTTCCTGCTTCCCATTTTGGAATTGTTGATATTATTTGCAATACTTCTCTTTCAAAGTATTCTTTAAATTTTTCTTTTTCTTTCGGAAAATAGGATTCCCCAATATTAAAGTCTGTTGATTTTCCATCTTAATTTACAATGAAAATCAATTGGGCCAACGGCCTTTCTTCAACGGTTTCGGCGAATTGATATTCCTTTGGATACGTTAGATGTTTGTTTAGATATTTGACCAGTTCTTCACCGTTGTAGTCTTGTCCTTTGGGATTTATAAAATAAGGCGGGATATCCAATTCAAAATTTTCATAAAAATAGTTTTCTTTAGTTGCGAAAATTTCATCAGCTCGTTTGGAGATCTTTTCGATAAAGTTTTTTCCATATTTAGCTTCAATGGCTTGAATGAGAGCATTTTCGTAACAATGCTGTTTTTTATTGGCTCCTTCAATTTCGATACACGAATGAGCTTCGTATTTGAATCTAATGGCCGACGTATTTAAAAGCTTTTCTAATTCCTTGTCGTATCTATCGGAGCCACCCGCAGGAGATAAATATTTAATGAAAATAAGTCCTTCCTTTTCAATTTCTGCTTGTGCCTCTTTTCTCCCTTCTTCACACCAGTTTGTTCTTTGATTTTCATAACACGAAATCAAGAAAATTAAACTGATTAGGATAAGGTTTATCTTCATTTTTTTAGTTGAGAAGAACGATCCGTACATATCCGACGGACATTCCAGAAAGTAGGGCTGGAGTGGTCATGCGATATTAGCCTAAGTTTTTAAGTAAATTCCAATTAATGATCTTGGAGTTATTATACTCTTTTCCTTCAATACTAAGTCCTCAAAGTATTTAAATTGGGAAACGCTAAATTCCTCAAAGGACATCATCTCAGGTTTATGCATTACCTTCACACTACTGCCATAACAACCTGGGGTTAAACAGTCAACATATGATTGTTCATTTACATTTCCTCTGCCTTCATCAATGTAACCTAAACCTCCACAAGTCTTACATGGGTTTGGTATTCTTATCACCTTCTCTTCACCGTATTTTATTTTCCAGTTATTAATTTCTATTTGTTTTTGGGTACGTGTCTTTTCAAATTCCTGCAAAATCCGATCTTCTATTATAGGCTTTAATTTATTTTTTCAATGGTATGAACTAATAAGTCTTTCTTATATTCTCGATTTTCAATTTCGCCGACTAAATAATGAGATAATGAGTTTAAGAATTGGCTGTTTTGGTATGAATTCTGTGATATCTCAAATTCAAAATTAATTGCAAGTTTACGATTCCAAAAATTATAATATATATCATTCCAATGATTAGCATTCTCCAAAATTTTAAAATTTCTCTGATACCGAGTCATAATTTCAGAAATTTTGCCTTTCCATTCCTTAATAGTCCTTCTTCTCTTCCAATTGTGCAATATTTTCATTTTCAAGAGTTTTGTTATCTTTAAGAGGATGGTACTTGAATAAGATCAATTACTATTTGTAGTATTGCTGGTAACGGATACCGTGCACCAAGCGCATCCCGAAGGGTATGCTATGGTCACACGATGGTATACTTCGTTATTCATTTAGTGTTCTAATTAATTCTTTAATTGAGATGCTATTTGTGGAATTATTAACATCTTCTTTATGTCTGTCTTTCATGAGATTTATAAGTTCAAAATGGTTGTCGTAATTTGTGTAGTGCCAATTTGAATCGAAAACCATTTTATCGAAATCTATCTTATCTTCATTTCGTATTTTCTCAAAATTGGACTCTATTAATTGTATAAATGAATCTTTGTTTGTTTTGTCATATGTCAAAGAGAATGCCTTTCCTTTATAACGTAGTTCACCCCAATCTTGTCCGAGTTCAGCTATTCTAAGAATTTGGTAATCCGTGGAATCATTAGATTTGATTTCACTTAAGTTGACATATTTAATTTCCCCTTTGTTTTTCGTGTTTTCTGATTTGACAATTAGAATTGTAATTTCTTCTTCCTGAGCTATTTTGATTATATCTCCTTTTGAAATAATGAAAGAATATTTCTTTGGTGGCTTTACTCTACGTCTGGGTTTTGCTTTTTTAGTTTGTATCTTATCAAGAAATTTTTTTAGTTCCTTTTCTCTTTTAGCTATAAATTTTGTGTCTGCTTCTAGCTCAAGGTAAATTTTGGTGTCTTCTCCTGATTGAATAATTTGTCTAACCTTATTTAATAGTGATTGATCCAGACACTGAGTTTCCCAACATATTAGAGCAAATCCGAGCCATACATTCGTTGGGTCAAGTTTGATATTTTCGCTTTGCTCATCTAGTATTGTTTCTTTAATCTCTGCACAAGGCAAACCACTATTATACAATTCGATAAATCTTTCCCTTACTTCACAAGAAGTGTCGTTTCCCAAAATTGTATGACTCCAAGTTCCCATTTGAATTTTTTTAATGAAGTATAACGGTAAATGATAAGAGGAGGTCATCCCGAAAGGTGACTTCAGTTTTATCTAGTATTACTCACAGTATGTCATCACTCTTTTATTATATGGTAAGCACCAATTGTATTCTCTTGATTACCCGTTAAATCATCAGAGTTATAAATAAACTTTAGGTCTCTATATGAATCACAGCACTTCCCTTCAACTTCGTCAATCCCATATAATAATGTATCGGTTTGACCATTGTCAAAGTTTATATAAAAAGTTTCCTCCGAACCAATTAACTCATCATAGAACTGTTCAGAAATGATTTCAATATGCATTGCCTCTTTAGTGTCTCTGATTACGAAATCTTTCTCTGCAAATTCGATGGTTTGACTGGTAGTAGTATTCACAATTGATGTAACCGTCAACACATCTGTTTCCAACAAGTTATTTCCTTCATTGTCTAAGAAAATTATTCTTAGGGGTTCAGGAAATGAGTCACACTCTGGACAACTACACGAGGTAATTAAACAAAGAAATGATATTGTTATTCCTTAACAATAAAATAAATCGTTTCATAATTTAAAATTTATTTGTTTAAAAATATTGTGAGTAACGGTTAGGCTATGCGTAGTGAGACCGATAGGGAGCATTATCGTTATAGCCATTGTTATACTTTGTTTTGTTTTTCTATCCATTCTTTGATTGATTCTCTTGCACTATTTAAGTTTTTGGCATCAAATTTATTCGAGAATTCATCTTTAAAGAAATTAGACTTGTAGTAAACGTAATATTTTTCTTTTTCAGAATTGAAGCGTACATCGACCATATTATTTGGTCTTCTTGTAAATCCATTTATAGAAGAGATGCTAAGACTATTTTCATGAGCCTTTATGTAGAATTTAGTTAACATATCCTCTTCAATTCCATCAGTAACAAACTTCATTAGTTCATTAGCTTTCCAATTATATCTATCAATATTATTCTTATAAAATATAGCGATTTCAATCCATTGAATGTCACTTGGCATAGCCCCCCAATAATTAGAATTCCACTGATACCATCCTTCGACAAAGTCTTTCAAAGTTTCAGACAATAAATAATATTTCCCATCATAATTGTATCGCCCCCATATTCCTTGTTTGTTTTCTCGGTAACATATTTTGGAGTCAACATCGTCCCAAATTTCACCAATTTGCAAGTGATGATTTTCTTTGTCTTCAATTATCTTTGTATGACTAAACAAACCATAGGCTTCTGTTGGATGAAACATCCCATAAGTATAATGTGCATTTAGATATTCGCTACAATTATATTTTAATAGTTCTTGGTTCATTTATACTTTTTTCTAATAGAGTTTAACGAAAAGTGTAAAATGCGATTTAATGCATTTTTACACACTGTTTAGCTGTAATGACCGCCAACGGCTCAGTATAACCGTCCGTTACGGGTTTTAAGTTATGGTATTTCGGTTTGGTACCGACTTTAGCAATTCCGAGTGGGTTCGGACATAGTCGAATCCGCCGTAATTGCGGTTATACGTTGTTGCAAAATCGTTGCTTTTAACGATTTAGTATTATTTACTCTTAATAGATTCGATAATCCCAACAACTTCATCATAGAAATTTTCATCTTCACCTGAATGAACTTCGGCAACCTTTCCGTTTTTATCAATAAAATAAATAGTTGGATATAAATAAACATTATAATCAGCTACTATATCACCAGATTTAAAAGAGCTATGTAGGTTAGGTGCTTTACGGTTGAGTGTTTTTAAAGTTTTCTCTTTAGAGTTGTATGGGTTTATTCCAATAATTTCAACTTCTGATGAATCATATTTTTCTGCAATTTTATTTAATTCAGGCATTACTTTTAAGCAAGGTACACAGCTAGAAAACCAAAAATCTAATACTACAATTTTACCTTTATTTTTGTGTAGTTCAAATTGACTATCATTTGTCAACAATACTTTAAAGTTTGGTGCTAAAGTGCCTTTGGCTAAAGTTGGTTTATCTTCACTATTAATAGCTTTAGAATAGTGTACTTTATCAGTGTAAAGTATATTGTTTTCTAAGTTGAAGGTACTTTCATCAAGAATTATATTTTTTTTAATATTTGTCAAACTATAGCTTTGCCCAACAGGAATTTCTCCATTAGCTAAAGCTTGTGTTTTATAACCTAAAGGGAAAAAATCGCTTTTTCTAAAAAAGTACGTTGTTTCTATATTCGTAGCTCCATCTGTATCTTTTTCGAAAAACACTACTTTATATACAGGGATGTCATTATATAATTCCACCTTTAAAGTTGAATTGACCTTAAGTGCTTTCTTTTTAAATTCAGTAAAGAAATCTTTTTTAAAGACAAAATCTACAATCAAAGCATTAAAATAGGTGCCTCTTGCTCTCTCGTAACCGTCTATAAGGATATTGTAAACTGTAGAAATGGAATCTTTTTCATTATATATTAATAGATTTTCTCCATTATAGACTTGTCCTCCTTTTCTCGATGTGCATATTACCTTATGATATAAATTTAAGGGATCGCTAGGTACTGATCTTAATGAGCTATTACCATTAAAGCTAATCGCTTGCTCACCTGTATATTCAAAATCAATATTATAATTTATTGTTTCTAATTTATTTAAATTCGTATCTACTTTTAATAGTAGATTGTCTATACTCAATTCTTCTTGGCATGAAGTAAAAATGCTTAACACGCAAATAAATAAAATTATTTTTTTCATTAGTTTATTAAATTGATTTTGTTTCTCACAATGTTTTGCAACGGTTAGTACATGTGGCGTGCGGCGTTAGGAGCATGATCGTCATGTACATTTTTACCTGCTTTTTTCTTTTTTCATGTCAGTTTTTCTTCTAATATTCGTTGGACTTTTAACGTCTATTTCTTTAAACAATTAGTCGAGGAAAATTTCTCCATCTTCGAAATATTGCTTCACTTCATTTTGGTTCATCGGATAATGAATTTCATATAATCCTATTTCATATAATTTTTCGAGTTCGTTATTTAAATCACAAAGCTGTATCCCTTCTCTAGCAGATTTCAATGTATTCGGGCTTGATATTCTTATAAACTCTTCCAAACTATTTTTTTATTTTCGGTTTTGATATGATGTCATAACCTTCTCTGTTTAAAGATCGCTTTAAGTATTCTTTATAGTTCTTTCCAATTCTTTCAGACAATTCACAACCAAGAAGCCTCTATTTGCAAGTGCTTTTCTCTTTTCAGCTTCATCAAGTAAAATTAGCATTGACAAGTCCACAAAACTATTTGGTGAATAAACAGAATCACCAATCCATTCTTCATCGGAATTCTTGTGTAGCACAAAACTCCAATTCTCTTTATCAATTTCCTTAAGTTCTATTTTTTCTTTTATAAGTGCAGGTAACTTTTTGATAAACGCAGTGCGTTTATTTCCATTTTATAGCCAATTGCCTTATTCGGTTTTGTAATAGCCCCAAACCTGTAAAAGTCAATAAATCAATATAAGTTAATAATAAAGAGGGAAAGCTATTCAATCGATGATAGTATGAAAGAATTATTCTTCGAGTTGATTATTTTATCTGTTATAAAATTTAACTCCTGGTGATACTTCATTTAATTCATGATCTACGACAACTATAAAACTATTTTCTCGTACACATAATCCAGCACCTTCCGTGATTCCTTCTAAGGCAAAGATAGAATCTACTTCCCCATTAAATGGGTTGACAGATAGAATGGCCGAATGATATTCTGTTAAGACATACAGCTGGCCATCGTAGAAATCCATTCCTGAAATGGCATATTCTGAGACCGAGCGGTTATCTTTTGTCGAAACTTGCAAATCAAATTCAGAAACTAGATTTCCTTCTTGGTCCACTATAGCAATTGTGTGATCCTTACCTAAATAGAGATTTTCGGTAGAGGGATTAATAGCCAATGCCTCAGCTTCCATGTATGCAGCGTTTTTTTGTTTCGATTGTATTGCTCCTGTTTTAATCCATTCATGAGATTGTTTTTCCCAGATTTCAATTATACCCAAGTCCCCACCTACAAATAACTTGTTTTGATAAAAATCCACGGATTCTACAGTGCCTTGTCTGAAAATCAAGGGTTTTTTTGACATGGTAACAAATGAATTTACTTCGACTAAATCTTCTGACAACTCTACAATTTCAGCTTGATCTGTTACTATGAAAAAGGAATTTTTTTCTTGATTAAAGTCAATACCAGAAGGTTGTTTTACTTTTTTTGGGAGATGAACGGATTTTGAAATAGACTTTATACCATTAAGTTTGGATGGATGGTTACTGGATTCAAACTGTTTCTTTTTATCGCCACCAAATAAAGTCTCTCCGAACGTATGCACCCCATAAGGCGTAAACATAAAAAAGTACAGAACGGATATGCAAAATGCAATGACCGCTACGGATAAAATCTTTTTTGATATCATATCACTGGATTTAAAAGCTATGAATCATTGAATGGTATATTGCCCTTTTGAAACCTCACTCAATCTAAAATAACCCAGTACTTCCTCGTTCGGGGTAGTAACATTAATACAATTCCCTTTTAATTGGACAGGAATCGTTCGGAAGGGACCGTCTTCGGCTTCTGATTGCTCGGATAGCAGACCGATATAGTTGAAATATCTTTCTGAAATGCCCTGTAATTCAACAAAAAGGGAATCTCCTACCACCAGATTCTCCTCTTCATATTCTATAAAGTTTCGATTGCCATTGGTAAATTCGTCACTCCTCGTTTCCAATATTACCAATGGTAATCTGGCAATTTTAAAAATTCCCAGGTAGTAATTTTCGATATTGGCGGGGTCATCAAAATAGACTTTTACAGATGTTTCTTCTTCTTCAAGTCCTTCATCCAGCACCTGCTCAATTTCGTCAATGGCTGAAACAGACACCAACGTCTCCTCGGCCTCATAGGTTTGTCCGTTGTAATTTATTTCAAGAGTATAGGATTCATTTAATTCAGGTATAAAATCTTCAGCTGTATATTCACCATTATTTTGGTCTTCAAAGACAAACGGTGTAAGAGAATTATTATTGGTCACGACCACCGTAGCGCCAGTGACAGGGTTATTTGTATTTTCTTCAAAAAAAGGCGTTGAAGTACTTAATTTTATAGTCTGCCTACTTCCGTCGGTGCCTTTTTCCCATAGGATAGAAGCCTCTACGACTAATCGTTCGCCACCATCCGGAGTAGTAACATCCACCACATCGGTGCAGGAAGTAATAAATAATAGGGAAAAAATTAAAAGGCTGATTTTAATTATGGATAAATTCATTCTTGAAGAACATTTTGATGGTTGAGATTCTTGTGACTGCTTCTTTAATTATTTTTATTAGCAATCCAGCAATTTTTTAAAACTTGAAATTGTAAGTCACCGATGGTATAATGCCGAATATTGCGGTCCGGGTCGCTTCATTAAGGCCAGTTTCTGTATTTTGACTAAAAGAAATAGATGCTGCATTGCGGCGGTTATACACATTATAAATACTAAAAACCCATTCGCTTTGCCATTTTCGATTTTTGTTTTTTTGAGGGGTCAAAGTAACAGATACGTCCAAACGATGATAGGCTGGAAGCCGATTCGTGTTTCGATCAGCATATGAAGCGATGGATAATCCATTGTACTGGAATTGTCCGTCGGGATAAGTAACAGGTCGTCCTGTCTGGAAAATAAAGTTGGCGCCAAAACGCCATTTATCATTGAGTTGATAATTTCCAGTCAAGGACACATCATGTGTACGGTCAAAAACAGAATTGTACCAAAGTCCATCGTTGATGCCAGGTCCGCCTGCCAATCCACCCAAAGCACGTTGTTCCGCCTTAGATAGTGTATAGGCTAACCAACCTTTAAATTTTCCTGTATTTTTTCGCAGTAAAAATTCCATTCCGAAAGCTCTTGACTCGCCTTGAAGTATTTCTGTTTCTATGGTATTTTGAGCAATTAAATCAGCACCGTCAATATAATCCACCCGACCGTCAACGGTTTTGTAATAGGCTTCCACTTCCAGCGCATACGTATTATTCATGAAATTTTTGAAATAGCCAACTGCATATTGATCGGCAATTTGCGGAGCGATATATTTTCCACTAGGTGCCCAAACATCAAGTGGGGTAGCGGAGGTCGTATTGGAGATCAAATGCAGGTATTGTGCATTGCGATTGTAACTTGCTTTAAAAGAAGTATTGTTATTCAGTTGGTAGGAAAGGGCGAGACGGGGCTCCATATTTCCGAATGTTTTGATATTGTCGCTACTGGCGAAATCAGTTTGCCCAATAACCGCTCCTCGTTCGTAAATGCCCAATTCCGAATTATAGACTACGGGAAGATTGCTTTCATAATCATTCAACGATTGTGCGCCCATACGACCAAAATGACTGTAACGGAGTCCATATTGGGCGGTGAGTTGATCCGTTATTTTATGTTCTGCACTAAGGTAAACAGCAGATTCCAAGGCAAATTTATCGTCTAATTTTTCCGTGATGATAGGCGAGATCGAGTCAAGTGGATTGAGTAAGCCAGGGTTGATATTATAATAAATGCCACTAGCCCCGAAGTTGAGGGTCAGCCTATCGTTAACAAAATATCCGAAATCATACTTTAGATTATAGTTTTCGATATCTGAGTCCCATTTTAAACCAATTTGGTTGATTTCCAAGCCGTAATTGTATTTGCTGTAAATCAAGGACAGGTTGGAAAAGACCTTATCACTGAACAAATGATTCCATCTCAAATTACTTGAGACATTACCATACGTATTGCTAAACGCATTGGCGATGGTAAAAACATCTCTGCCAAGATATCCCGACAAGAATATTCTATTGTTTTCATTGATATCATAATTGGTTTTGAAATTAACATCGTAGAAACCAACTCTATTGTCGTTGCTTAAAAGTGCTAAGAATACGTTTGCATACGCAGCACGTCCTGCCAATAAAAAGGATCCTTTGTCTTTAAAAGTAGGTCCCTCCACCGCCAACCTGCTCGATATAGCTCCTATACCGCCGGTTAGTCCAACTTTTTTGCTATTTCCGTCTCTTTGACGAATATCCAAAACGGAAGATGCACGCCCTCCAAATCGGGCTGGAATTCCTCCTTTGTATAATTTTACATCTTTAACAGCATCGGCATTAAACACGGAGAAAAACCCAAATAAATGAGAGGTATTATAAATAATAGCTTCATCCAATAGCACCAGGTTTTGGTCTTCTGCCCCGCCACGTACATTAAAACCCGATGCTCCTTCTCCTGCATTACTGACCCCAGGAAGTAGTTGGATGGATTTTATCACATCGACCTCTCCCAGCACTACGGGTATTTGTTTTATTTTACCAACGGATAACTTATTAACACTCATTTGAGGGGTTTCAATATTCGCTTGGTCCGAATTTTCAGCTACTATCACTACCTCTTGCATTTGGGCGGTCTGCTCTCCTAATTCAATATTGAGTTTCAGATTTTTATCCAACTGGATACTTTTTTCAATAACTGCATATCCTAAGTAGGAGTATACCAACATATATTCGCCAGCAGGAGCAGACAAAGAATAAAAACCGTATTCATTAGTGGTCGTACCATTGTTTGTTCCTTTGAGTTGGACGGTAGCACCAATCAGGGTTTCGCCATTGTTTCCATCTTTGATGATTCCGCTGACAGTAAAGTTTTTTTGTGCCTGAATGCTGAAAGACAGTAAGAGCATGGGGATCCAAAGTAGATTTTGCATAGTAAGTTTTAAGGTCTGTTGAACGTTTTGAAATAAGAGCCTGTATTTCTTCCATAGAATTATGCCTCATCACATGTTCATTTAGATGTGGATTAAATTAAACAACCAAAAAACAGATTATCTGTACAAAGTCTTATAAAAGAACAGAATGAAGAGGTGCAGAATTCTTATTATGGACACCTTTTAGGCCATTTTTTGCATTTTGTATTGTCTTGGGTAATCCTTTTTAGTTGTTGAACATGGCGTTGAATGATGATTTGGAGCTAAAACCAGCCTCTGTTGCAATTCCAAGAATGCTGTAATCCATATATTGTTCTTGATACAGGAATTTAATAGACTTCTTTTTGCGGTATTGATTTAGGGAGTCTTGGATTAGCAACCCCATGTAGACATTAAGAATTTCAGCTAATTGATGTATGCGTATACCAAGATGTTTGGCTAACTCTTCTGCACTCAATTTAGGTTACTTGAATAGGTTTTCCAACATGCCAGCTACTTCTCCACCAGAGAGAATTTACATCTTGAAATCTTCCACGAAAACACAAGATTTAACTAAAATTAAACTTTGAAATAAGATTTTTTTGAAAAATATCTGTTCAGATAATCGACCTTATTTATGCATTGCTTTTTAAAGGTTTTCTTTGCATTAAAATAATACTTAATAAGTTGATAGCAAAGGGATTAGGTTGCTTCTGAATATCCCTATGTAGTTCATTTTCATTCTGCAAATAAACATTGGACAGTTCCATAATATTCATAAAATCAAGGTTGCGAGAATTGGCATCGTCAACATTCTCTTGAGGAAAGTACCAATGGACGAGATAGGAGAGCTATTGGGTTGTCATTTAACTTCTTTATTATTTTATGGTTCTTTTATTGAACTCAAACACCTTTTGCCACTATTGGTGAAGCTAGGCTTTATCAACTGCGGCAAAAGGTGGAGGTATGAGATTTGTCGGAGACTACGTCTCTACCAATAAGGCGTAATCAGCCTCTATTCACATTCTGCACTTGGAGTAGCACGCCACTCTTGGCTCCAGAACCGACTTTATCTTCGGAAACTATTGTGACTTCTCCGCCGATACCCATTACAAGTATTCCTTGCAGTAAAAGTCCGCTTCCTTCAGCCGAAGTTCCAGATGGTGGTGAAAAAGGAACGGAAGAAAATGCGTTGTTTACCTCCGTCAAGTACACGGCAAATCCACCGGCGGATATATTAAATCCGATGATCTTGCACGTATAATAAGTTCGTGTATCCATGATAAAAAGTTTTTTTGGGGTACTGCCAATATTGACATTACACCAAATATATTCAAAATAAAATGGAAACAATAACATTGTGATTGAAAATTAAATTTGGCTCATCCGGGTAAAATGATATCGATAAATGCCGTTTGCGTAAAATTGCAGAAGATTCATCGGATTTTTCAAAAACCTTCTGACGAAATGGAACCATCTCAAGAACTCATTCGTAAGACTTTTTAATATGGATTTTCTCATATTTAAATTCTCGGTCGATTCCTGGGATTTTATTGATATTTACTTCTGATAATTTTAATGATTTTTGATTTTGTTTTTTCTTCGATGACCTACAGCAGTCTAGTATAGGAGCAGTAATAGATTGATGTAACCAATTTTTATTTGGAATATACTTAATATAAAACGAAATAGCGATTTATGAATATGCACTTAAACCGCCATTGCATTTATACGTTGTTGGCTCTTCGTATTTTATCTTTTCCGCTTGAAATGATTCTGTACTATTTGGTTTAGATAGGTTTTTGATTCAGTGAGTTCAAACATCTTCTCATTTGGTAAATCAGTAAACAAGGAAGAACCACCACCTAATAAAATTGGAATGGTGGTAAGAACCATTTCATCAATCAAGTCTTCCTTTAAGAAACTTCTAATTGTTGTTCCTCCATCAATATATAATCTCCCGTATCCTCTTCCGTGAATTTGTTCTAAAATTTCTGTCAGAGTTCCGTTGACCAAAAAGGCTTTGTCTCTATGAAATTCAGGTATTTCTTTAAGTTTGTTGCTCAACACAAAAACAGGTTTGGTGTAGGGCCACGGAACATCAAATCCGATTACAGTTTCAAAAGTTGTTCGTCCCATAACTATAGCATCAATTCCATTAGAGAATTCCGCATATCCCATGTCATTATTATCTGGATTTGGAATAGAATGTAACCAATCAATTCCGCCATTTTTGTCAGCGATATAACCGTCCAAACTTGTTGCAATAAATACTTTGTTCTTTTTATTCATAATGATTCAGTTAAAATATTCAAGCACAAAATTCATAAAACGAATCATATTAAAATTGTACAAAATTTACCTTCGGGAATACTCAAGATGTTTTTTTGGACTATAACCACAATACTTCTTGAAATTTCTTATAAAATGAGATTGGTCATAAAATCCTGATTCTAATGCAATTTCGGTTAGTGTCATTGACTTATTATTCTGAATAAGCTTTATGGATTGATTAATTTTTTTAAGTTTCATATATTCATTCGGGGTTATTTGGTAATACCTCTTAAATTTTTGGATGAAGCTTTTTTGGGAAATTGAAATCGATTGGTTGAAATTTTTCATTAATCCATTTTGTATTTTTTTTCTTGAGGTGAAATTTTCAAAATTTATAAGGTCGGAGTCTATAATGGATTTACTAAATAAACTTAATAATGCAGATTCTAGTTTTCTAAAATCGGGTACGCTGGCTTCAAAAATGGCTTCAAAAATTATTTCTGAGGTATATTTCAAATCCAGGCTTCCAAGTTTGTCTTTAAGAATTCCAAAACAGAAGGGTTTTAAGATTAATCCAAGACTGTTGTAGGTCCCAGAGACTGTTGTTTGAAATGGTACAGTTTTAAGACCTGAAATTATGTGATGAACAAATTGACAATTAAAATTCTCGGTATTTTGTCCATTAATTTGAAAAATGTCACCATAATTAAAAATCAATTCTGTAAACGTAGCAGCATGATGACTAGACGTAATATCTAAACTAGAAGCCTGTCCAACCCAAACAAAATCAACATATTGGTTAAGTGGAGAGTTGGGGCGATATGTTTTTTCAGAAATCAAGGCTTATTTAGATATGCTGGTTATATGAATGCCAACGGTTAGTGTAGCTGATCGTAATGATGCATATCCAAGATGGACTGCTACATATAGTTGTGTGCTGGCTTTGATTAATGTTCAATATATCCGTTTTCTATAAACTTTTTGTAGCTCTTTTTTGTCAACTCCTTTATGCCATTTAACTGCTCTTCAGTTATTTCTTTTTTAAAATTGAAGCAAGATTTGCCTTGCATCCTTTTTTTTAAACTATCTGAAGTTGTATCTAAGAGTTCAGGATTTGTATACACAGGGTAAAGGTGGTAGGCAACATAGCTTTTCCTTATTTGAACAGCTCCAAAAAACATTTCTTTGCCTTTAATTTTCTTATTGGTATTTAGGTAATAATAGTCAGGTGCATTCTTTTTAACTGCTAATCCGCTCTCCAGTGAGGACAACACTTCTTTAAGTTTTTCAAAGTTGTTTTTCGCTTCCATAAACTTACATTTTAGTTTTCTTTTTAATTTTTTTGACTTTTTTCATGTTGATTAATTTATTCGATGATTTAGAGCCATTCAGCCTTTTTAAGAAATTGTCGGTCTAATCAAATGGTTCTCAAATTTCTTCGCGTAGCATATCTATTAAAATGTTGCTTCCAAAACAAGTGATTTATGATTTTCAGGTTGCATATTGCGTTTAGTCTACAGCGCGTTTTAATATATTTTACACAGAATTGCAGAGCCTTACGATTTATATAAATTTTCAATTATATAGTAATTTCCATTCACAAAATGCTCCAAATAATAGATAGATCTATCGAAATTAATTTCCCAAACATCATCAACAACCATTTTTTCTTTTTTACCTAATAAACCAAATAGTAATTTTACTTCCTTTGGTCTATTGAACCACAGCGAAAAGTTAAGATTTTCATTCTTGTCATAATCTGCGGTCAAACAAAAGCTCTTTCCATTTCCAATGTTCGTGAAATCGAGAGAAGGACTATAATGGACAGCGTTCTGGTTTAAAGAATTTGAGAGCTTCAATTTTTCAATCCATGGATAGTTTTTTGCAATTTCTAAGACTTTTTTTCCAGAGATTGGTTTGTCCAGATACTCAATATCTTTTCTGTCGGGATGGCAAATAGAATATTTATATTTCATTTGTTTTCATTAATGAGGTATATGATGCATAGCCTTCCTTTAGGCTGCTATGATTTCATATACCTTGTGTGTGCCTGGCATGGCGCGGTTATAAAGATAATCAAAACGATCCAGTGAATGCAAGATTCATTGGATGAAGCTGACAGAAGCCTATAGTAAGCTGCAAGGTGGTTTGGAGTGATTCAAGCACCGACCGCGTTACGCCAAAGTTATTGCGGTGGCTTCGAGGAAGCAGGACTGCAAAAATTGGCACCTACGAATAATGAATGAAGAGAAGATTCTAAAAGAAACCAAACACATGTTGATTTCTTTGTAGGAGAGAAGAGTGAAGCGGTTGGACAACGAAGTAGTTTTGGGTAGGAAAACAAGCACTACTTGTCCCGCTCTGCGGGATCTTTGAAAGTTAATGGTCAATAAACCCTTAGCTTTTGATCAAGAAGTGGTCACGTTATCTGGGATTTCCAATGATGAAAAGAAGGTTTTTTTTAATTTGAAATTTATAGGGGAAGGATTGAAGCAGATTACGAATTCTTAAAAATTTAGGAGGGGTGAGTATCATCAGACCTCTTTAAAATTTTAATAAACTGAATCAGGCCCCATTCCATTTCTGAAAATGATAGCTAAACTGATGAAGTAGAGTAAAAAAGAAAGGATTAAGGCTAAAACTAGTCCTATTAAAATTCTGACTACTTTCTTCTGGTTGCTTAGTTTCCAAGTTAACGGAATGGTTATTAGCGGTGTCCCAAACATTAAGAACCATAAAAATTGCCCAAGCACGTCCATTTACTAATTTCGTTTTTCGAATTGCGATAATGATTTCATATACGTTGTTCTCACTCGTATTCAATTTCCATGCAAGTCCATATTTGGCATCGGTTCATCATCTTTTAGAAATCTTTTGAACCAATTCATTACTTCATAATCAACGTCATCTCTAAATTCTCGCAATCCGTGGTCTCCACCTTCATAAATTTTTAATCTATATGGAACTCTGTGTTTATCCAATTCCATAGCCAATTTTAGTGAATTTGATGATTTTACTCTCCAGTCTGAATTTCCATGTAGAATTAGTAATGGGACATCTTTCGGAAATTGGTCAGCAAAGTAAAAAGCAGATCTTTTCTTAAGTTCTTCTTCCTTGTTCTTCCAATAGTTAGGTATCAGTTCGGCATAGACATTTGTTTCCATATTTGGTCTATCGATAATTGTTTTGTCGGCAGGTGCTCCGCCAACAACTGCGGCTTTAATTTGATTTGTTTGTGGTAGAGTCAGATATGTCATCATGCCACCACGACTCCAGCCATACATTCCAATTTTTGTTTCATCTGCTTCTGGTAATTCTTGGACCACTTCAATTAAATTCAAAACATCGTTAACATCCTTACCGCCAAACTCATCGTTTCCATCGCTTTTTCCACATCCGCGATAATTGCACCCAATTACCACATAACCTTCGTTTGCCATTTGTGAAAAATAATAGGCTACAGGATATTTAGCTTTTCCTCTAAACAATTGCAATGCCCCAAAATCTCGATTTCCGCCTCGATTATAAATTATTACAGGATATTTCCCCTCTTTCTTAGGAATAGCCGCAAAGGATTGAATTTTTAGACCATCACTTAGATAGGTAATTTCATACATATTCACATTCTCTAAAAAGTGAAATTTCTCCGAAAACTTCTTTTCTTCAAAGTTTTCATACAGACCTTCATAGGCTTCCCAATGAATTTTCTGTTTCTCAATTATTAATGACTCCTGAGCAGTGCAGGTGAAATTTACCAAGACAATCAGAATTATTAGTAATTGCTTCATTTTTATTTTTTATGAGTGAAAACGTCTTTGTGTATGTAGTGAGGTGAGGTACAAACTCTTACATCAGCACATTATGTTACCATACGTATTCTTAGGTTATTTGATATAATTGGACAGCCAGTTTGTATTTATTAGAATAGAATAAATAAAATTGAGCTTCGCCCCAACCAAATTCTGCTAGAAACTCCTTCGGTTTTCCTTCGGGATCGATTGGTGTTTCATCAAATTGCAACCAATTAGCTTCTCCTCCTAGTTCAATCCATTCTGTGCTGAATCCTTTTCCATTTATTTGATACTGTTTTTTCATTTTTCCATTCTTTCTTTATACTTCCAAGATCTATCGTACAAATTGCAAACAATACTTTCTCACATTTGTCTCTATCCGATTGAAAAACAGATCCAAAAGAAGGAAACAATATAATGTCTTCAATTGGATTAATTTTCATTTCTTCTTTTTTATTAAAACCGAATAAAATGATAGCCAGAGTTGCAATTGTGAGTGTTTTTAGCGTTTGCCTGTTTTAGAGTTCGGAAATAAAGTCAGAGTAGTTCTCTAATCCCTGATTGACATTAGAAATTGTAAATCCCAAGCCGAGGGCAAGCAAGGTGGAAATGATGCCTCGTTGTGAAATTTTCTTTTTGTGCACCGCAAAAGAACCCTCCTTTAGTTGGTAGATCTTCATAACCGTGATTAATTAATTAAAATAGCTTTATGTATTTCAACAACGGAATTTCTGGTCAAAACTATACTAACTGGATAATTGGAGTGTTATCGGAAAATTTTCAATCTCATTGTACTACTGTTATCGTACCACAAACATTAGTTTCAAGTGTTGTGAAGCAATATACATAAACGCCTGATTGAACCAATTTCCCATTATAAAAACCATCCCAGAAAATATCAGTATCTCCAAGTGTTTTATCCTCTACCAGATGCATAAGATTGCCCCATCGATCATAAATGGTAAATGAAACAACTTGCGTATCTGCCGGTCCAAAGATTTCGAAAATATCGTTTATTCCATCTCCATTCGGACTGAAAACATTTGGAAAATAAATTCCTTGCTCAGGTTCGAATTCAATCATCAATTGCTGCGTCTGGATACAACCCAGACTGTCCATAATAATTACTTCCAAAGACACATTTGAATCTCCGCTTAATATTATTTCCTGGCATTCGGTACAGATTGCTTGACCGTCTACAATCCAATTTCCAACTAAATCATTATCTGATACAATTTCTAGTTGAACCGATCCATCAGAGATACTAAATTGATTTATGCTATACTCAGGAAATGGAATACTGATGGCTTCAATGACTATTGAGTCAGAATTAATGCATCCATTGGCAGAATCCATTAATGTAAATATATAGAGACCCGGTTCAGATATGGATAAGGTGTATTCGTTTCCTGACAATAACATTCCATCTGCACCAGTCCATTGTGCTGAAATAAAAGGTCCGGTTTGTGAACCTTCGGCATTGATGGTTATTTCCTCTTGATCACAAATAATTTCTTCGGAAGAAAGGCTGATGAATGGATATTCTATATTGTTTTCAATGAGAATGTTGTCAAAATCACTACACCCATTTAAGGTGTCAATTGCCAACAAATTGACTTCGGTCGACTTTACAACAGTAATTTCGTCAGCGATCACAATCTCGTCATCATAAGACCACTGGTATATGACATTTTCTTCACTCTCCGTAGTAAGTGTGACTGTTTGAATTATACAATCGATTTGGGTCAGAGGGTCGGCATATATAACAGCATTAGGCGTTATCGTATCTATAGTGATGAGAAGCGAATCGGCATAGCTACATCCGTTCTCCTCATTCTGTATTGTCAATTTCAGAATGCTTGGATTTTCACTTTGATAAGTGGTTTCCTCAGATACCAATATTTCGGTTTCGTACCAGAAATAAGAATAATTACCTGATGAAAGTGGTGCATTGAACTCGATAAGTTGTACTGCGCAGTCGAGCACGGTATCATTTCCCAATTCAAATATTGGTGCTTCAAAATTGGTAAAAACCTCTATGCTATCTCGCAATACACAGCCATTCCCATAGTCAAAAGATACAAAATAACTACCTCCCTCATTGAATTGAATTTCTGCATTATTCGAAAGGATTTCACCATCTGAATCTATCCATTCTATAGACGGAAAACCTTCATGTTGAGCGGATCGTTCAACCATGGGAGTATTGCAATTCAGTTCGATATCAGCACCTGCATCAACTGTAAAATTGCACTCAGAAGAGCAATCTCCCGGATCAACAACTGTAAAACTCAAGGTACATAAGGAATCAAGTGCATCAATAATTATAATCTCTACATTTCCGTTTCCAGCCGAACCGGCGGGCAATTCGAATGCTATTATTTCATTGTATTCTCCTGTCATCGGTACAATTGTGCTTCCTGCATTGTTCAAAGAAAAACTTGAACCAATATTATCTCCCGATACCATTAAATCAAAGGATATATAATCATCTGAAGGGTCAAACAACGTACCATTGTCATTACAAAGTATATTGGAAATTGAGGGTGGAAATAAGTTACACGTAGTAGAGCAAGGTCCTGGATTATCCAGTGTATACATGGCCATACACTCTTCTAAATCATCATCAATAATTTCGATTGAATAATTTCCATCTAGTGCTGATCCTGCCGGTAAATTTATAAAATTCACAATATCATAATCCAAATTTGAGTAGGTGTAAAGTCCATTATTGATCAATATGGAATATGACGAACCTGAATTATTGGCTTCAACGATTACCTCAAAACTTATGAAATCATCCGAGTTATCAGAACTTGTTGCAGAATCGTGGCAAATGACATTGTCAAAGCTTGAAGACAGAATAGCACATTCATCAGAGCAAGAACCCGGGTCATTCAATTCGACCATTGCGAAACAGGATGAATCGTCATTGTCTACAATAGTAAGAAGTATGTTTCCGCCGCCAGCGGATCCAAAATCAAGACTAAAGCTTTCAGCAATGCCATAATTACCAGAATTTGGACTGACGTCACCAATATCTGAAGTAATCTGATAACCAGAACTGGTATTTGAGCCTGTGGCATCCAGCATAAATGTGATATAATCATCTGAAGGGTCAGACAAAGTACCATTGTCGTTACATAGTATATTGGAAATTGAAGGTGGTAAAATAGTACACGTTGTAGAACAAGACCCCGGATTATCGAGGGTATACATGGCCATACACTCTTCCAGATCATCGTCAATAATCTCAATTGAATAGTCGCCATCAAGTGCTGATCCTGCCGGTAAATTGATGAAGTTTACTATATCGTAATCCAAATTGGAGTAAGTGTAAAGCCCATTATTGATCAATATCGAATATGAAGAACCTGGATTATTGGCTTGTACGATGATCTCAAAACTTATAAAATCATCCGAATCATCGGTATTTGTAGCAGCATCATTACAAATGACATTGTCAAAGTTTGAAGATACAATCGCACAATCGGTAGAACAAGGCCCCGGATTTTCTATTGGAAAATTATTGATGCATAAAGGATCGATTATGTCTTCTATGGTTAAAATAAACTGCGAAATGCCTATAATAGAAGCGGTGGAAGTAATAGATATGGTATCGCCATAGTCGGCTACACCGTCTGGAAAACTCATTACGGAGTAAGCAAAGCTCGAACTCACATTCTTGCCGAGTACGACAAATTCAATTTCAATAAAATCATCATCCGGGGTGTTCGTTTCATTATCGTTGCAAAAAGCGTTGATAATCTGAAGGCTATCCACAATACATTCAAGCGAGCAAGGTCCATGATTTGGTATGGTCAATGTGTCTTTGCAGAATCCTTGTTCTAAATCGGAAACAATAATATCAATCGTGTCTGGAATTGTACTATTAAAAGGTAGTTCAATTGAATGCGTATCGATTATTGCAAAAGTATCGATATCCAAAAAGCCAATTATTTCTACGGAAACAGAGTCGCTGGTATTAGACCCAAAGGTTGTAAATTCTACAGTCAGAAAATCATCAATGGAATCAGATGGCGTAGAATTGTCATTGCAAATAGCGGACAGCAAGACGATGGAATCGATCTTACAATCTGAGGAGCAAGACCCTAAATCAGACAACTGTACATCGATTTCGCAGGAAGTGTTATTGTCATCCGTTATTGTGATGGTAATGTCTCCATTTCCAGCAGATCCTAATGGGGTGAAAAATTCAGTGGGGGAGCCATAAATACCACTAGCCGGACTAATCATGACCCCATTGCCAGATATAGCGTAAGTCACCCCTAAATTTGATCCGGAAGGGTTTAAAGTAAACGTATAAAAGTCATCCGAAGAATCGTTTTCTGTATCATTGTTCCGACATTGAAAATCTTCCAAATTGGCTTCAATAATTTCACAGAGATCACTGCATGAGCCTGGATTGGGCAAAGTAGCCACAAATTGACAGCCTGGATCATCTATGTCAAAAAATGTAATTTGAATTTCACCTAGAAGTGCAGAACCCAACTCCAAGAGTCCATCAGAATTTATATCATAAAGACCGGTACTGATTATGGCAGTAGTGCCATCCGCTATCATCGAATATGCCGACCCCGTATTGCTGCCTTGAACGAATACTACATATGAAATGTAATCATCAGAAGGATCGGTAGGCGTGTCATTATCGTTACAGACAACATTCGTAAACTCTACGTTCAAAATTTCACATGCATCAGAACAAGTACCTGGATCGGGAATGGTAAATTCGAATGTACAACCAGGATCATCCACATCGGATATTATAACCATAACATCTCCACCGCCGGCACTACCAGCTTGCAAGAAAAAAGTCGTCTCCACATTATATAATCCTGTAGTTGGAAGGATAAGGTTTCCACCAGCTACTGTGACATTGTACATTGTTGCCAAATTGGATCCTGTGGGAGAAAGCTCAAATTGAATATAATCATCCGTCGGGTTGAATGCAGTGCCACTGTCATTGCATTCCACATTCGTAAGTCCCGTATCCTCGATCATACACTCAGGCGAACAAGGGCCTGTACACGAGGCCATAAAGGTAAAGGAACAATTTGCATTTGCCTGATCTGTTAGGGTAATTGAGAAATCGCCCGAACAGTTCGCACTGCCTGGATCCAGGGAAAACGTAGTCGGTCCGCCATAACTGGCACTAGTAGGTGAGATCCCTTCTGGCAAACTAGTCGAAATATCATATCCCGCTCCCAAGCCATTTCCCTCCGGATCAAGGGTAAACGTTATGAAGTCGTCCGATGGATCGGTAGTGCCATTGTCATTGCACGTGATATCATCAAAATTTGGTTCTGTAATTTCGCATGGAGGCAGGCATTGCTCGATATTCACTTCAATATCAAATGTTCCCTCATTCCAAACCGTCGTTGCCACTTCAATATAGTAAATCCCTGCGGGCAAACATCCTGTAAGTTGTACTGGCAGACAACCTAACGCGTTAGCTATTTCATTGCCTCCACAGTCATCGTATATTGTAATAGATGGCAATACAGCAGTGCCAGGTGTAAGTATAACTAAAATTTGATAGCTATCTTCTGGTATTTCTATAAAGTACCAGACTGTCGATTCGTTATCGCACGTCAAAGAATTATCATAGGTAGCGCAAAAATTATCCTGATCCAGCAGAGGCACTTCATCAAATACTTCAATGGCATTGGCACATAAGTCATTTGCTGGAAATGTAGAACCATTATCAAAATTGATTTTGAGGTTGAAGCTGCCATTGCCACTTTGTGTAGAAACAACTATATAGTAAGAAAGAGCATCGGTGACCAATAGATCGATTTCGGTGGGATCAAAGTTGCAACCGCTAAAAGGTGCAGCTTGGTCGTATGGAGGATTACATCCATTTTCAATAAAAACACCAAGGGTAGGTTGAGAATTCCCAGTGGCTGATATGTTCATACTCGTTGCACCCGCAGGTGGGTTAATGACAAACCACATGGTTGGAAAATTCTCATATTCGCAATTCAATGCTGCTAGATCGGGTTCTGGAGAAAATCCATCGGTAGAGTATTGACCAACATAGGTGGTACAAAACGCAAAAGGTCCTAATTCATTATTGAGATCAATGGCCGAATTACAATCATCTTGTGCAGATAGCATACTTCCTAATAGAATGATAATGATCGAATTTATAAATCGCTTCATTGGCCGAAATTTGAAACACAAAAGATATGAAATATTATGGAAAAATTATATATGTAAATGGCTCGATCGTTTCAGCGCGTAGTTTTTTATTATTGTTGACGTGAACCTACAAAGTGTCCATTTTTTGTTGTTTTTTTGGAAAATCCGTACATCTCCGATCTGGTGTTGAAAAGTTTCACTCGATTCTTCTTTCGATTAATGAATTTCGCAACTAATTTGAATTAATATGGTTATAATCCAATTTTGGCGGCATTTTTGACCAAAAATGGTGACAAAATTACTGCTGGCAGTCTCATTAAGTGATTATCTGAGTAACCAATAAAATTAAACTTAGTGCTAAATTCAAAGTTGAATTTTAATTCATCATGATCGACAGATTAATCGTAATTATTTGAATATCAATTGAATTTTTAATAGATAGCCGTAATAGTTGGCTATAAAATTTTACCGAACTATTGTATAATTGATTTTGCTAAAATTTTTACCATGAAATTCTGCAACGATTTGACCTAACTATGTTTTAAGACAGTTTAGTCTTTTTGTAAACAGTTTTTTTAAAATTCTACTCGCGTAAAAAATCAAAAGTAAATCCCTGAATTAGCACAATTACCAAAAACTGACTATTGGAGTACAGACTTCAAATAGATGTATGAAAAAATTATAACGCCTAAATAAATGCCGTTGAATGTTTCCCTCTTAATATTTTTCCAAAAAATGTGAACGAGAAAAACGAAATCAATACTACCAATCAAAAGTAAATTGGAATTTTATTTAATGAACTGCAGTATACGAGGTCCGTATGTACGGGTGGTGTGAGAGGTGTACTCCGTTCCTGGTTGGGAGTGGAGCCGCCTACTCTATTGTAGGTGGTTATTTTATCTTATCAATTAGTTCTAATTGTTCAGTTGGTAAATTAATATCTCTTAGTCCAATATGGTTCCTGGTTTGAGTTATAGCCTTATCTCTTAAGCTTTTCAGTTTTTTAAACTTTGCATTCGATATTTTGATTTCGTTCGTTTTTGTGTCTTCAGTAACTTTTTGTAATTCATCAACAAGAGTGAAAACCGTTTGTCTAATTTCTCGACTTAAATAAATTCCATTTTTTGAGTAAAAAAAATCGAATAAAACGA
>JBCCVV010000090.1:0-23720 GCA_039194925.1 Bacteroidota bacterium | reverse complement strand
TAAAGAAAAACATCTAAAATGGATAGAATAATTCAGGACATATTACAGCAAAAAAGGAAGATAGAATCTATATACTTAATTGGTTCACATTCAAACGGTACTAATAATTTTGATTCGGACATAGATTTGGTAATATTCACAAAAAGTTGGATAGAACCAAGTTTTTTTAAATCAATTCGAGCCGTTTACCCTTACTTGGATCTAACAATTTTAGATAAACGGAACATAGAACCGGAAATTAAGAATCCCCCTTCAAGGTATATAAATTCCCTAAATCAAATTTTGCTCCATAAGAGATTGTTGTTTGGAAAAGACACCGCTGAAGGAATATTCTTATCGAAAAAAAATGTAACTATCAACCAACTGCATTTTACATTGTATTCGTATTTCAAAATTCTTTGCATGAATTCCATTTATCAGAATCAAGCAAATATTACATTATTACCAAGAAGTCAATTCATTCAATTGAATCTTCACAAGAGTTTTAAGTACGAAAGAAAAATATACTATTCATATAAAGAGCTGGACACTTTTATTCTTACGATATGTGCTTACAGACTAATTCGTAATAATATGTTCAAGGACATCTTACCTGGCAAAAAATGGTTCATCAAGAGATATATGACTAAAATGAAAAATGACACTTATTTCTCATTCATATCTGAATATTATAACTTTATAAGTTCCAACAAAACTGTTGTTTTCGACAACCCATCAGAATATTTAAATGGAATTAAGTTCAAACTAAAACTGTATAAGATCTTAGAAGAATATATAAACTATTTGAAATGAAAGATAAAAAACAAATTGCAAAACCCATTCTTGATAAAAATATACTTCGAGAATCCGTTGGATTAAAATCTACCGCTAAAAATTATGGTAGTCTGGGAAGAAATTATGATAGTCTGGGAAGTTCAAATTTCAGAAATTTAAGAATTAGTAAACTGAAAACCTCTGAGGATATTTTTAATTCAGGACTTGAAACTAGTGAGTAGAGCCTACCAAGTACAAGCTGTATAGGGAATCGATTCTTCGTTACGACTCCCCCTATTCGTCTACACTGTTTACTTTCAGGCCTATATTAATATGCCATGTTAACAATTCTGGTATCTTTCTTGCTTCCTGTAAATGGTAATAAACAGAGATAAAGAATCATTAATTTTGGCCTCGAATAAAAACGTTTCATAGGCGAGTCCACATAAGGTCTTAACGCTTGATTTAATGGGCTAACTCTACACCAAGAAATGTATTAATGCTGCAAAAAATAATAGATTGGGTACCGGAAAACAACCGACTGGAGCGAATCTGGCTGATGGCCAAGTTTGATTTTGTGACCCGATATTACGGTTCTTTTCTAGGTCTTTTTTGGGCTTTGCTCAAACCATTATTTCAGTTAGCTATCTTTTATGTGGTTTTTACCATGTTGATTCCAAGCACTACCGACAAATTCCTCTTGTTTTTATTTATTGGGATTATTATGTTTCAATTTTTTACGGAATCGGTCCATGGCTCTATGAATATTTTTAAAGCCAAAAAGTATTTACTGGAAAATATTCAGATCAACAAACTGGATATTTTTTATTCCGGCATTTCTGCTACTTTTCTGGGGTTTTTATTCAATTTTATGGCTTTTGCCTTAGCAAATTTGATACTCAATAATACGTTTTCCTGGTCCATTTTACTATTCCCTGTTGTACTTGCCAATTTGATACTAATCATATTTGCAACACAATTGATATTCTCCACGATCGGTATTTATGTAAAGGATATTGATAACATCTGGTTCGTGCTGAACAACTTATTATTTTGGGGATCGGGGATATTTTTTGACCTCTCAAAATTGGAAGGAAAACTAGCCCTTATCGAATATTTCAACCCATTGGCGGGTATCCTGACGAATGCAAGAGATATTCTAATTTATGCAAGACCCATTGATATCCAGTTGTTGGCCATAAATTTATTAACGGCAATCGTCTTGTTATTAATTGGGCTGTGGGGCTTTAAAAAATACAGTGCCAAAGCTCTTGAAAAACTTTAACCATAAACCATGTCTGAATTAGCGATTGAGTTAAAAAATATTAATAAGACCTATACCGTGATGGACAAGGATAGCCAAAACCTGCGCGGTAGGATCATCTCTTTGATTACACATACCAATAAGCGGGAAATAAAAGGCCTGAGCAATATCAATTTGGAAATCAAAAAGGGGGAGTTCTTTGGTATTATGGGGCACAATGGATCCGGAAAATCCACCTTGTTGCGCATCATGTCCGGTGCCTATCCTCCCGACAAAGGTGGTACGGTCAATATGTATGGCAGGTACATGCTACTGAGTCTGGGATTGGGAATGAACCCTAAATTGACGGCAAGGGAAAATATTTACTTGAATGCTTCGATCCTTGGATTGACCCTCAAACAAATTGGCCAGGTATTTCATGAGATAGTGGCATTTGCAGAGTTGGAAGAATTTGTGGATACCCAGGTAAAATATTTTTCAACCGGTATGGCGGCACGACTCAAATTTGCTGTTGCGGTCCACGCAGACGCCGATATTTTTCTGATGGATGAATTTTTTGGTGGTGTCGGAGACGCCGGGTTCAAAGCGAAATCGGAAGCCGTATTTCATGAGTCGCTTGTCAAAGGCAGAACCATTGTGCATGTCAGCCATGTGGTCAAAACCATTCGAGCACATTGTCATCGGGTATTGCTATTGCACCAAGGTGAGATCGTAGGTATTGGTACCCCCGATGAGATCATTCCTGAATATCAAAAGTTGTCTAAAAAGATAAGAAAATAAAAATCGGCATAATTAGGCAATCGGTTGAGGTACATTTCAATATGTCGCGTAGATAGTCGGAAGTATATTTCTCCTCCCTAGACAAAATTAGGGCTAATACAGGCATTTTACATCTCGACTACGCTTGAAGCGACAATGCCTCTGGGCTTGGGTGTGACAATGTGATTACACTCAGTATGGCCACGTAAAAACGACCTCCTGAAATACTCTTTTTAAAATAGTGAAGTGATTAAATAATATTGGTCTGTTTCTGGATTATGAGATTCGAACATTACTCTTGCACGTAACTACACAGCCTTATGTTTAATCCTATCGTTGTGATGTATTTTGTCATAATTTTTGACCAAAAATAATGACAAAATTAGCATAGCCATTTTCATTAAGCGTTTACCTGAGCAGTTACAATTGAAAAATATTTTCTCAAGAATAGCATCAAAATGCCTTATCACGTTTTCCCAAAAAGCTGTACACTCCAAACAATGCACATAGAATCAAGATTCCTTCTACAGGATGCACGACATGAAAATATAAATCTCCCACCTTATCATAAGACCAAAATGACTCTGGTACCTTATTCATCAAGGTAATGATTGCTCCGTTGCTATCCTCATTCGGGTAGATGGTTATGATTTGAAGTAAATTTAAAAGTCCTGCCAATAATAAAATTCCCATTCCCACCATGAACGTTCTCCTTTTATACCAGGGTTTAGCATTGATTTTTCCTTGAATCCCAAAAGTCCACAACAGCAGTAGTCCTAAAACAGCCCCCAATAAGTCCGTAATCACATCGTTAAAATCAAAATATCCAGTGGCCGATGGGTTGAGATAAAAATATTGATAGGCCTCGTCAACAGCTCCCATCAGGGTTGCCCAAAACAGGGTATCATTATAACTCATGGTGAGTGGGAAGAGGATTACGGCGAGAAGCACGTATTGAGGAAAATGTGCCGATTCTGTAGCGAGCACAAATAAGGTATTGTACACCAGTATTATAAGTCCGAGCGTGATGAAAAGATAGATCAACTTTATTCTTTTTTGATCACCACGAATTAAATTTCTGAAAAGGAAAAAAAGAAAAGTCGAAAATGCCAACAGTGAGATCCCCAAAACGGTTGAATTCAATCGTGACCTGGAGAAATTGGATAAGAGATCATTCATGATAAATCTACCAACAATTTCATGAGGCAAGACAACAAGTAAAAAATAGATGCCAAGGATACTCAAGTTAACGGTTCTATTTTCGTGCAACCAGTCGATAAGTTTTCGCATAGATTTTCTTTTTCTTAATTTAGAGCATGTCTAAAAGGTATTTTACGTTGAAAATCAAGAATTTATGGTTATGACAAACCGAAAAATAATGAGTTTAGCGAGCTAAATGAGTTATATTTCAGGAAGTCAAGGTTCATAAAGTGTTGTTTTTCAATTGATAGAAATTTTGGACATACTCTTACCTTTCGTTTACTTCGTGCTTCAAAAAACAACACACCATGCGCATTGCTTTTTTGGCAGACCCATTGGACCGGCAATATGGCGGTATTCATGTCTATACCAAAGAGCTACTCAAGGCACTTTCAAAGGTGGATAAAAAAAATGAATACTTTGTCATTCGGAGTGAACGTAAAAATGAATTTGAGGGTATTGAGGAAATTGTGGTTCCCTACCTATCCTTTCCGGGATATCGATTTTGGCGGTTGTTTTTTCAGTTGCCCAAAATATTGGTAAAAAAAGGAGTGGATATAGTGGTCGAACCCGCCCATTTTGGACCATTTAATTTGCCAAAAAGAATAAAGCGAATTACTGTGATTCATGATATGACCGTTTTTCTTTATCCAGAACTTCACGTATTTTTGAGCCAATATTTGCAGCGAAAATTATTGCCTGGAATCTTGAAAAGATCAAATCATATCATTACGAATTCAACTCATACCACCGATGATGTGGTCAACTATTTTCCTTTCGTCAAAAATAAAATATCATCCACCTTATTGGGTAAGGACAAATCATTCAAGCCCCGATCAGACAAGAAAGTTTTAGAAAAGTATACGGTTGGCCAACCATATATTTTGTTCGTTGGCACATTGGAACCGCGTAAAAATATACCTGTTTTGATCGCAGCGTTCAACGAATTCAAACAACAAACAGGAATGGCACATCAACTGGTTTTGGTTGGAAAAAAAGGCTGGAAATCTAAAGACATATTCCAAGCAATAAATGGTTCGCCTTTCAAAACCGAAATCGTATGGTTGGGATATGTGGATAAGGAAGAATTGCCCATCTTTTATAGTATGGCTGAAGTCTTTGTCTATCCCTCTGTGTATGAAGGTTTTGGATTGCCCATACTGGAAGCGATGGCTTGTGGCACACCTGTAATAACCTCTAATTCGTCGAGTTTGCCAGAAGTCGGTGGATCGGCGGTGATGTATGCAAATCCGAAATCGGCTGGTGAAATAGCACAACGTATTATTAGTCTTTGCTCGAACAGTGTACTACGGGAAAAATTCAGTCAATTGGGCTTATCACAGTCTGCTCAATTCAGTTGGGAAAAAACGGCCTGGACAACTATTCAACTATTCGAACACCTAAACGAATACAAATAATGTCATTCAATAAAGCAAATATTCTCATTATTCTGCCGGCGTACAATGAAGCTTCGGTTATTGAGAACGTATTGCTTGATATTAAGAAACATGGTTATTCGAATATATGTTTGGTCAACGATGGGAGCACAGACAAGACCAGCGAAATTGCAGCAAAACACAACGTTACGGTCCTAACGCATCCTATCAACAGAGGTGCCGGGGCGGCCGTACAGACTGGAATCACTTATGCCAAAAACAAGAATTTTCAATATGCGATTTTGATCGATAGTGATGGACAACATCAGCCGGAAGACATTAAAAACCTGGTGCAAAGCATGAAGGAGTCCGGTGCCGATATTATTATCGGAAATCGATTTCATGACAGTGAAAATGTGATTCCAAAGCACCGAATTGTATTTAATAAAATAGCCAATATATTTACCAATTGTTTTTGCGAAAGAGACTATGTTGATACACAGAGTGGTTTTCGATTATTGAATAGGAATGCCATCGAAAAGCTGAAATTAAGAAATAAAGGGTTTGGGTTTTGTAGTGAGATGATTATTGAAGCTGAAAAATTGGACTTGCAGATTGAAGAAACGCCAATTCGGGTGCTTTATACCAAATATTCGATGAATAAAGGTCAAAATCTAAGGGAAGGTGTGCGTACTGCAAGGAGTATCCTGTGGAATATTTTTTTTGAATAGGTTATTTTATCTTAAATATTCCAAATGTCCCGTTCATTGTAATATCCCCTTTATCCTGAAATACATCAAATACCTCCTTCCCCGAATCGTACAATTTTATTTTTCTGTCAGTAACCATTTGCTCTACACCCGGATTATTATAAAACGTATTCAGAAACTGAACAAACTTTCTGGTTAGAGACTTGTCAGGTGTCTTATCATAGCTGAACATATTTAGATCAAAGATGATGTATTTGAATCCCTCTTCTTTGAGCTTTCTGATGATTTGATCTTTTGTTTTGTAATGACTGATCAATTGACTAAAGAATTCAAGATAGGTGTCGCTTAACACCCGACTATCGTTTTTATCTATAAAAAAATTGAAAGGAGACCCCACCATGTATATCTTGGATTTTTTATCTCTGTTAATGATTTTAACCTGTTGACGTACATTGGGGAAATGATAATCCATAACCTTTTTTTCATCCAGATTTCCCATTTGATAATCCATAATGGCAGGGTAAAAGATGTTTTTAACTCTATTATTGTCTACTGGTTCATAATTGGATGAGCGATGTACAAATGCGAGAAGCACCCAAATCATGCTTAAGGAAAGAAGGGCATACTTTTTAACCGAACCCTCAAGATCAAATTTTCGATGTTCTTCATTTTCTTTGTCTTGTTGAGTGGACATACTTTTGAATAGAAAAATAAAGGGCAGACTAAACAACAAAATCCCATACCACGGTGCTCCGGAGCCTAATACCCACCAAAGAAAAGCATACAGCAACAAAAATAAAACAACGCTTTGTGTGGCTTTAGAGTGATTCTTGACCCGGTTGTAAATAAGTGCGATTAACGCCAGAAAAAGAGCAATTAAAAAAGGATACGTAATCCAATCTCCGCCGCTGGTTACGGACAAAAACCAATTATTTAAGGGTTCATAAATGTCGAGCAAAACGCCATTCGTGGTGTCACTGATCGCTCCCAGGAAACCGGATGATTCATTTGCTTTCAGCAGCTTAAGACCCTCACCCGTTCCGACCAGTTTGTTTTGATTCAAATAGGCACTGGGTACAGAAATAATCAGTAATAGAGCGGAAAGAACAAAGAAAGATAGATTCGCAACTACCGTTTTCCAGTCCAATTTGTTTCTACCTCCCAATAAATATACAATAGGAAAGAGGAGCAATAATAGAAATCCTACATCCGTAAAAAATCCTGAGATATTCGTTTTTATAAAAACATCGTAAGGCAGCGATAAATATTTTGCAGGGGTAACTTCATAACCCATAAATCGATGAAGATCTTCGCTGTGGATGCTTTGTTTTTTATTATTTTTCTTTTTGTTCTTATTGTTATCGGTGTCGGAGTTCTTCTTGATGTTAGTGTTATCGTCCTTTTTAGGGGCGACTTCCGGCAATTGATAAACCCCTGGTATGATAATCTCTTTTTTAGATGGGGTCTTTGACTTATCCATCTGGAAAATGGGAGAAGCCTTTTTACCATTTAGGAGCGAAGTAACGTTTATTTGTTTGGTCTCGCTGAAGTTTTTACCGAGCCATGGCAAAATCGGCAGAGCGAAGAAACTACCAATTATTAACGAATACGTAAAGAGCTCTACCAGCTTCTGTCTTTGTTTGATAAACATATACACCAAGGGACCCAAGCCAATAGAAAGCAGAACCCATTGCAGATTATCAACACTGTCATGAAATTGACGCAGGCCCGGGTGAGCATCCAACTGTAGTATAAAGATGGCCGCAAAACATAGAAAAAAAGAAGCTATAAATGCCAATCGTCCTCCTTTGAAAAACCAAATGGTGCTAAGCAGTGCCAGAAAGAAGAATAGTATAGTCAACTTAATGCCAAATGCAAATCCGGAGAGCAAACCAATTAATATCGGAATTCTATTTTTCTTAAGAATAGGTGGAATGCGATTCTTAAAAAAGGAATGCGCTTTCATAAGTCCAGGACCTTTTGTGTTTTTTACAGCAATCTCATTATCATTTGGTACTATCCAATTATAATACAGCAACAGGATAGATATGCAAACAAACATCAGTGCCATATCAATTTTCATATCCATATAAGACAAAAAACTGACCATGGGGATCGAATAAAACAGCAATAATACAAGAGCGGAATAATTGACATCCACCCATTTTCTACTCAATCGAAAAAGTGCCCAAAGAGACAATATTCCACCTAAAAATGAAAGTCCCAATACAACGTCCGTTCTACCAAAAACCGTCAAACCTGTCGACATAAATAACGACCAATTATAAGGTTGAAAGCCATCTACCAAAGCGCCATATTCTGCTATCAGAGTAGGTACATTGACATACAACCTCAACGAATCCGAACCGATGGGGAATGGTCGTAAAATCTGAACAAAATTGAGGATGACAAATAGCGCTAAAAACAAAAAGCTGAATACACCTACCACACTTAAATTCTTTGGAATTGCGATAGGTGTTATGAGTGTTTTCTTAATAATCTGAAAGGAATGCCTCCAGTAAAATATCATTAAAAGGAAACATATGGGAATAATCACAAAGCCATTTAACAGTCCTATCAAACCAAGGAAAAACAGTAAGGAGGTGAATGTCATAACACCCAGCGAGACACGAATTAAAGGCAAGTCCTGATGCGATACCTTTACTGGAAAAATTGTGGTCAATAACTCACCTAACAGGCGCACTACCAGGTAAACTAAAAAGATACAAATCGCGACCCCAATGATGTGACCCAGATGAGAGAATAAACCGCTAGTCTTAAAGTCTATCGCACTTACCTTGGCACAAAATCGATTGAGCACGATTGCATCCAATAACAATATTCCACCAAAAATGCTCAATCCATTTATATAGCTAGTTGGTTTTTTTCTCGGTTTTTTGAGGTGCCAACTTATCAAAGCTCCTAATGCCAAAACCATTATCAAAACATCATAATACTGGAATAATCCCAATGCCTTGCCGTAGTTTGGGTTGTACCTCCAATATTCAGAATAGATGATTATCATCCAGATTATTGAAAATAAGATTGAAAATGCTTTTATGGACTTTGTCAACATAAATTGAATATTAAACTATGATTTAGTACCAGACATATAATGGATTCTTAACTTTGGTGAAAATAGCAACATTTTTAAACTATTTGTTATATTTTAACCCCTATTAAACAATGGTTTGTAATAATTCGAACGTAACATTACAAACATTGAGCAATAATACAAAACTATGGAAATTCGCTACTTTCAGATAATTATCCCCTTCATTTCTTTACTATTTATTGTAAGACAATTCATTGCATACAAAAAGAATATTCTAGGCATTTATGAAACTGTAATCATATCCATTTTTTGGGTGGGTGTTTCCTGTTTGGCTCTATTCCCAGATTTCTTTTCTGATATCATTGCGAATATTTTTGGTATAAAAGACAACATCAATGCACTCATATTTTTTGCCTTGGGACTCATTATCTATTTCCAACTTCAGATGTATAAAACCATAAGAAAACAAGACCAGCTATTGACGGAATTGGCTCGAAGAATTGCTTTGGATAATGCGAAAGAAGTATCGCGCATAGAATAAGACAACCTATGAAAGTACTTTTCGTACTCGAACACTTCTATCCATACATAGGTGGCGCAGAAAAACTATTCTATGTACTCTCAACTAATCTTGTAAGACAAGGGTATGAGGTCGTAGTGGTCACTACCCTTTACGATAAGAAATTGCCAAAAAACGAAATCCATAAAGGTGTAGAAATTATACGTGTCAAATGCTACAATCGATTTGGTTTTACATTTTTAAGCATTCCAAAAATCATTCAAAATGCCAAAGGGTGTAACCTTATACATACGACTACGTATAATGCCGCATTACCAGCTATACTCTCTGGAAAACTAACGGGTAAACCAGTCTTTGTTACCTTCCATGAGGTATGGGCAAATTTATGGAAGCGATTGCCTTTCACCTCTTTCTTAGCGAAAAATGCCTTTTATTATTTTGAAAAACTTCTTCTAAATCTTCCCTTCCACAAATTTATAGCAGTCTCCGAATTCACTAAAACAGAATTGATTGATCATGGCATTCCCGAAAACAAAGTTGAGAGAATTTATAATGGCATCGATTATGAGACCTTTAAAGAGTACAAACACAACTCGCCTGATTTATATACGTATACATACTTTGGTCGACTAGGCATTTCTAAAGGCCTCGATCTATTAATTCCAGCCGCTTTCAAATTTAGAAAGATCTATCCCGATTCCAGATTGAAACTTATTATTCCTAAGCAGCCCAAAGGTATCTTTGACAAAATCAGGCGATTGGTTTCCACCTACGAACTGGATGAATACATCGAGTTTCATCACAACCTTTCGAAAGAGCGATTACATGAGGAAGTATTGAATTCTTCTTGTGTCGTCATTCCTTCCTACAGTGAAGGGTTTTGTTTTGCAGCCGCTGAGACGGTGGCTTTGGGTGTGCCGATCATATCCTCGGATTTGGGAGCACTGAAGGAAGTGGTAAGTGGAAAGCATATCAAGATGGCAGAGCAGAGTGTAGATGGATTGAAAGATGCTTTAATTGAGGCATATCAAGCGAATTGGAAGGCGGATCCAATTCGATATTATCCCTTGGAAGAGTCTATTGATAGGTACATGGAGATGTACAAACGTCTAAAGCCTGAAAGACTTAAACATAAGTAGCGCTGGGTGATACCCAGTGCCAGGAATGTGATTCAGGCTTAAATTTGGTGACATTTTTGGTCAAAAATGATGACAAATTTAATTTTCCATTCTCTTTCATCCATAACCTAAGTAGTTATGTGGTATGTATAATGAGGTAGATTTCTCCACCATCTTCGAAACCAGATGCCTTTAAAGCATTTTACCTCTCGACTGTGCTCGAGGGGACAATGAAAAAGCTACATTTTGAAATACACCTGCAATGGACGAAGTGCTTAGCTGATCTGACTTCTCAACGCTCAAATTCCGTAGGTTTCCTTAACACTACATATTTTATAAATCGTCGAATATCGAACCATAGGAAGAAGGTTTGCTTTCGCAAAATTTGAAAGGAAGAAATCGTCTCGTGTTTATTAAAAAATCCCTTTCTACTGGCCATTATTTTTTTTCGTTCTTTAAAAAAGGTTCTATAAAAGGCATCAGCCATTATTTTAAAAAAAGAAGGTCTAAAAAATACAATATCAATTAAAAAAACACTGCCATATTTAAATAGGAAAGAAGGTAAATTAATGAGCAAAACGGTCAAAGGCATCAATTTGAAATAGGTATAAAAAATATTCAATTGTATTTTCAATACATATTCATAATCACGGACTTTGTTGATGGATTGACTGATTTTGTGATATACGATCGCGGATGGCTCAAAAATGCATTTATAACCCAAAACCGTAGCCCTCAGTCCAATTTCTGCATCTTCATAACCTGTATCAAAATATTCATCGAAGATTCCAATGTGTCTTAGCATCTTTGTGGAATATAGAGTTGCCCCGGCACAACTTCCAATATTTTCAAAAACAGAATTGAAATTTTCTATGGGTTCTCCATGTCCAAGAGGGATGATTTCTGCAGTATTGAGCATTTTGTGCCCGGCATTATCCATTTTTTTTGGATTGAAGTAATTTATCATCTTACTACTTACAATAGCTGCCTCATTTGTTTTTGCACTTTTTACCAAATTACTTAACCATTCAATTTCAACTTTGGTGTCATTATTTAAAAGAGCAATATATTCTACATCGGGATAATCCTTTAATATCATTTCTATTACACGATTATTCCCTTTAGTGAATCCAAGGTTTTGAGCATTCGCAATGATGCTTACTTTATCATTCGTATTAAAATTCTCTTGAAGTGTCTTAAAACCATTCTTTTCAGATCCATTATCGATTAAAAAGACATGAAAGTTAGAATAGGTTTGCTTTAACAACCCTTTCATGCACTCCAGGGTGTCTTCTAAGCCATTCCAATTCAATACAATAACGGGGATCATTTTTAACTTTTTTTCTTAAACTGGAATATTCAAATTTAAAACTGCAAAATAATTAGTAGAAAGTCTCCACCGTTTAAATAACAATAAAGCAAAGCTAGAATTTCTCAAACAGCCATAAACCAAAATCGTACATTTTTAAATCAAAAAAATTCTTTTCCCTTATCTTTTCAACAATGGCTGGAGAAACTTCACTTTTCGGTGTGATATTTTTTATTCTACTCCGGCAATTTATCATTTATGACTAGCCATTTTGGGACTACATCTGTTAGATCATATACTAATTGGTATGATATATAATTTAGGCATAATTGCAGGATTTTTTTAATTAATTGATTGTCAGAGATTAAGATGCAGATATTCATTATTTGTAACTACACAGCCGTTCTTTTACATCGTAAAAAAACCTGTATGGCTTTAACATATTTAGCCTTCGATTGCAATCCAAGGCTAAATATTGAGGAAACACCTTATTTTGGCGTCATTTTTGATCAAAAATGATGATAAAATTAACCCAGTCGATAAAATTGATACCTTGACTGTGTAGTTACCATTATTTGATTAATGAATTGCAGATATATAATTATCTTAATAATCGAACTGAAAATGTTGCTTTTCAGCAAGGTGCATTTCAAAGTTTCGTTTTTAAAAATTATTAAGCTACTGATCTGAGCAATATTTCTCCGTAAAATCGAAATTACTCGAGAGCAAATTGTCAAACCCTCAGCTTCGGTCAGGTTGACAATTAAGGCGACGAAAAAATTAAATGCACCTTTTCAGCAAAGTCTTTAAAGAGCCACAAATAGTTTAATATATTTGTATCTTTTTCAGAGTCATCTTATTTGAGCTTGTTAAATAGTTTTCAGATAAATTAGTTTATTAATTTGTTCAATTCACTTTGTGAAAATATGTTTCTTTTATTTGGCCTTGAGCCTATTTTTACTTTCTTTAAAGAAATACGCGCTAGTGGCCAGTTTGGAATTCGATGTGTCTCCAATGTGCCTTTGATTCAGTTTGCTATTTACTATGTTGTATTTAGGAATGTAATCGTATTTAAAAATTCCTCATTTTGACTCGGTCCATTGTTATAGTTATAGGAATGCACAGAAGTGGTACCTCCGCTATAACCGGATTGCTTGCAGACTATGGACTCAATCCTGGCGCTCATTTACTCCAAGGCACGAAATACAATTTGCATGGGTATTTTGAGAACCCTAATATCGTTAAGCTTAATGACGAACTCCTAGAGTGGTCCCAATCATCTTGGGATATTCCTTATTTTATTAGAGGATTAGAATTAACTAGATTCAATGAGTTTTCTGAAAAATTTGAATCTATTCTTTTAAACGATTTTAGAGACAATGAAGAAATCATTATAAAAGATCCTAGAATCTCCATCCTACTTCCATGGTATAAGCAGTATTTTAAAAATAATGGTATTAAGGCAGTTTATGTATGTGCATTGAGGAATCCTTTATCCATAATGACGTCTTTACAAAAGCGCAATGGTTTTAGCTTTTTAAAATCTCAGGAATTGTATTATTTCTATATGTGCAGAATACTAAATTATGTACTTAATGAGGCCGTTTATTTTGTTAAATTTGAAAATATACTTAAAAATACCGAAGAGACTACAAAGCCGTTGTTAAATGAGCTTAGGAAACATGGTTATAAGTCATTGAGGCTAGAAGGTCAAGGTGTTTTCTCTATAGATTCCACGCTTGGGAAAAGAAAGTACCAAGATCAGACAATGCTTTTTGAAAGGATAAATGAGTTTTATCTTTCGATCCAGAAGCTTGCCACTCATCAATTTATAGTGTTGAAGGATCTACCCAGTTTTGCTAAAAATAATGAAATAGGAAAAGATGTCGTAGCGGATATTGCTAGAACTAATATTTACGCTTATTCTCGCCTATTACTTAAATCTAAATCGCAAAAATACATAGAACCTATAAGTCATGTAATGGACTTGAGAGACCATACGTATAATTTGGTTTTCAATTTGGAGCGTGACTTGAATTTAACAGAGATTAATTGGAATCCAATAATAGGTTTTTGGAATAAGTTGACTCTTTCGAAAGCCGTATTTATAAACTTAAAAGAAGAGAAGGTAGAGGCGACGATATTAAATGTCAACGGCGTAGAGCTAGGAAGGGATGAATGGAGATTTGAAACAGGGAATCCTACAATTTCATTTGATATTCCCAGTGTTCCCAACATTGTTCGGTTAGAGTTGCGTTTCACTCTTACCGCTTTTTCACAGGAAGATATAGAGTTGAGTTTTCACAAAAGAAGTAATGAATTTAAATCGTCCATTGATAAATTGAATACAGAGCTTGAAAGTTTAAAATTAATAAAAACAGAATATAGTTCATTAAAAATTGATTTTGAAAAGGAGCGAGAAACGAGACTTTTGGCTGAAGACGAATTGGAGAAATTAGAACTACTAAAATCGGATTATAATTCATTAAAAATTAATTTTGAAAAGGAGCGAGAAACGAGACTTTTGGCTGAAGTCGAATTAAAGAAATTAGCACTACTAAAATCAGATTATAATTCATTAAATATTGAATTTGAAAAGCATAGAGAATTAGCACTTTTAGCACAAGTCGAATTAGAGAAACAGAACTTAGAAGTAGTTAATCAGAACGCTGAGAAAATAAAGCGTTTGAGTCAAGAACGAAATACATTAGTTCAGGATTTAAAGATCATCCAGCAAACAAAAAGGAGATTAGATGAGGAAAAGAAGGCCCTGGTGGGATCTTTATCTTATCAAATAGGAAGATTCTTAACATGGCCTTTCCGTATAGTTTTTGATTTGAGTAATCGAATAAAAATATTTCGAAAAGGAACCTTGTTGTTCAAAATGACTCTGCTAGCTTTATCCAAACCTCGCGAGTTAATTGCTAATTTAAACATTTCAAATCTTAAAACCCTTTTTCGTGCCATCAAGCATGAGGATCAGGATCAATTGAAAAAGAACTTTATAGATAAGTTAGGCTTGCAAGTTAAAGAAGAGGATGCACTTGAAGTAGAATCTACGTATATGCTCGAGGAGCGAACTCAAGTTCATATTGAAGAGCACAGATTAAGTCGTAGCAATATTGCCTTGGCTGGTTGGGTGCGATCAATGGATCCTATTGAAGTTATTTTATTAAAAGATCAGCAGGGTGAGATTTTACGTA
Source organism: Bacteroidota bacterium (assembly GCA_039194925.1). Taxonomy (GTDB): domain Bacteria; phylum Bacteroidota; class Bacteroidia; order Chitinophagales; family Saprospiraceae; genus CAJXUU01. Next base: position 8,453 of record JBCCVV010000090.1, on the reverse strand, counting down.
CAACTGTTCCCAGTATTAATAGACCTGACGTTATTTTGGCTAAAGGGGATTTCAATTTTCCAGTTTTACCAGGATTTGAAATAGATTCTCCATTTGGCCATGATGTTTCAGAATTAAGTTTGCATGTTATAGGACCTCATGAAGAGGAATTGTGTGTAATCTCTTGGCGAGTGGAACCCGCCATAATAGAACACAAAAGAGAACCTTATCAAGTCTGGCAGGAAAGAAATACAATCTCAGATAAATTAAGGTCACGCCTTCATGTGATACAAAATGACTTTAAACAAAGACCTTTATTTAGTGTCGTAATGCCCGTGTATAATGTCGATCCAAAATGGTTGGGATTGGCAGTAGAGTCTATCAAAAGCCAAATTTATGGTGATTGGGAGTTGATTTTGGTCAACGATGCTTCTGATCGAGATGATTTAAATGTCTTTCTAGAAAAGCTTGAAAAATCATCAGATAAAATCAATTTGATTTCGAGAAAAGTCAACGGCAATATATCTGCAGCAACGAATGATGGTATTGCTCAAGCAAAAGGCGATTTTATCGTATTTATGGATCAAGATGACGAATTAACTGCTAATGCACTTTTTGAATTCGCATTGGCAATTAATAAGGATCAAGAAGTAGATTTGATTTATTCGGACGAAGATAAAATAGATGAAAGTGGCTGTCGATATGATCCTTGGTTCAAGCCAGATTGGTCACCCGAGCTCCTCTTGTCCTATAATTATATAAATCATTTATGTTGTATTAGGCGTCAATTGGTCCTTGATGTTGGAATGTTAAAAAGTGAGCGAGATGGATGTCAGGATTTTGATCTTCTATTAAGGGTTACACCGCATTGCTCTAAAATCTACCACGTTCCTAAGGTGCTTTATCACTGGCGTGCATTACCAAATTCTATAGCTGGACAAGGGGACTCCAAAACCCTGGAGTTGGATTTTTTTAATAAAGGAAAAGCTGCTCTAGAGACATATTTAGATAGCCATCAAATTCCTTTTGTGAATGTAAATCAGCCAGCGAGTGCCATCAAATTAAAGGCAGCATTTTATACTATTAATTTTGCGGATGATGGCCCACTCGCTAGTATAATAATTCCGACAAAAAACCAGAAAGAGATACTTAAGAGTTGTTTGGAAAGTTTGAAAAAAACAAGCTATAAGAATTACGAAATCATTGTGGCGAACAATGCATCTGATGATCCTGAAACAGTCAATTATTTAGAATCACTTAAATCAGAAAAAAGGGTCCATGTTTTACGTATTGAGAATCGTCATGAGCGCTTTTCTTTTTCTCAAATAAACAATGATGCGGTAAAACAATCCAAAGGAGACTTTCTGGTATTTCTGAACGATGATACGGAAGTGATAAATCCAAAATGGCTCAGTTCGATGGTTGGGTTCCTTCAGATTCCGGGAGTTGGAATCACGGGAGCAAAGTTATTGTATCCTGATAATAGCATTCAGCATGCTGGAGTTCTTTTGAAGACATATCCTCATGGGTATAAAGATTTACCTGATCATGCTTTTAAAAATCATGCTACGGATAGAGCATCGTATGGATTTTATACAGATGTTACAAGGAATTATGCTGCTGTTACAGCGGCCTGTTTAGGCACTTCCAGAAGCTTATTTGATGAGGTAGGTGGATTTGATGACGCAAATTTACGGTTGGCTTATAATGACATTGACTTTTGCCTGAAGGCAATTGAATCCGGAAGTCGAGTTGTATATCTTCCCGAGGCAGAGCTGTACCATCATGAAAGCAAGTCAAGAGGCTCTTTTTTAAATGTACAAGAAGTAGTGCATTATAAAAAAACTTGGCGTAATCAGGCAGATGTGTATTACAATAACAATTTCTCCGGTGCTGATTTGTTTCATGTCTCAACATATAATAGCCTCACTAGAGGATTGCCGAAATGTTTGGCCAAAGTTCTTTTTGTTAGTCATAACCTCAATTTAGAAGGGGCTCCACTACAATTGCTGGAAGTTATTATAGGATTACAAAAGCTAGAGAATTGGACTCTTTGTGTCTTATCACCTTCTGACGGTCCTCTTAAAAATAGATATCAAAAGGCTGGAATAGATGTTAAAATATTACCGTCAGAAAAAGAGATTGACGCGTTTTTTGTAGATCTTAACCCAGACGTTGTAGTAGCTAATACTTTGGTTTCGTATAATTATATATTGGCTGCAGAGCGACTTGGAATTCCATCTAATTGGGTGATACATGAGAGTTCGCATCCGGAAGATTTCTTTGCACACGTACCTGCAGAAGAGCAAGAACGCATATTTTATGCGTTAAAAATTCCCTATTCCTTGATTTTTGTCGCTAAAGCCACTAGATCACTATTTGATGATTTCAACATAAAATATAATCATTGTGTCATAAATAATGGATTGAAAACGGATGATTTATTTGCTTTTATAGAATCAAACAATAGGCCTGAAATAAGATCAAAGATTGGTGTTAATGAAAAGGAATTAGTCATTCTCAACCTAGGTACAGTATGCAAACGTAAAGGACAAATCGATTTTGTACAGGCAGCAATTCGAATTTTAGATTCTGGGGTTAAGAATGTGAGATTTATATTGGTCGGAGCACGTCGTCGCAATGCGGAGTTAGTTTATTTAGAAGAAATCATGAGTTTAATTGAGAAAAACCACTACGAAGCTTATTTCGATATAATCGATGAGACTCCACAGACTTTTCAATACTTTCTGAGTGCTGATCTCTTTGTTTGTTCATCTTATAACGAATCTTATCCTAGAGTGATTCTTGAGGCAATGGCATTTGGTCTTCCAATCGTAAGTACGCCAGTATTTGGTATTATTGAGCAGCTTATTGAAGGTCAAAATTGCAAATATTACAGTCCTGGAGACGTAGAAACCTTGGTGAACAAAATAGGCGAGTTCATACATGAGCCGATTACGATGAAGCAATACGGCAAAAATTCAAGAGCCATGCTGGAGCTGATCACTTCCTACGATGAAATGATACAACAATACTCAGAAAGAATTGAAGAAGCAATATTTACAGAATTAAATTAGGAAAAATGATTGGACATATAGATAAAGTAACGAATAGTATAATAGCAGGATGGGCTTGTTCTTCATTTGAAGCGAAGAAGGATCTTTTGCGATTATACATTAACGATGAATTTATAAAGGAATTTACACCTGACATTGTTAGACAGGGTTTAGTCGATAAAGGAATTCATCATAATGGCGCCTGTGCATTTCGAGTTAATATTGAAGATTTGTCAATAGACTTGAAAAAAGAACATAAAATATCTGTTCGTATATTCATGAACGGAGCTTTTGTAGATCTTGATAATAGTCCAGTTTCTTTCCAGCCGAAAGAGTGGATTGAAGGTCTTATTACAAAAGCGAAAGAAACGGAAGGAACAAAAATTTTAATTGTTGGTCTGCCAAAAAGTGGGACAACGGCACTTACATATTCTTTGGAAAATGCATTTCCAAAAAGTACTGTTTATTTCGAGCCTAATCAAAATAAAGGATTGCTCGATGTCGAATTTCATGCTAGAGTATGCTCTCAAAATCAGGATGTCATAAGTAAATGCCTATACGTTGGTGATAAAGCTTCGTCTTTAACCACTATAGAGCGCTTCTATGATAAGTGCATTTGGATTCATCGAGATCCCAGAGATTGGGTTATCAGTAACTTTCTCTATGTATGGTATCATGCACACAACCTTCCTAGTGAGAGCTTTGACAAAGCGCTTTCGGAAACTCTAAAAAAAGAAATAGCGCCGGCAAGTATTGATTTTTTACCTTTGTTAGAATTGGAAAGAGGGTTCAACTATTATTGTAAGGCGTTAGGTAAATGTGCAGATGAATTACAACGTGTCGCAGATGGAGATAATTGGTACATATTGCGATTTGAGGATTTCTTGGATGGAAACTTTGATGCTCTCAATACGTACTTAGGGAAAGACATTTCACGGACCAAGTCATTACCTAAAAGTTTAAAGCGCGTGGAGAGAGCTATTGCTCATGGATATTGGAGAGATTGGTTCACTGAAGCGGATCAGAAAGTATTTAATGAGAACTTAGAAGAGGTAATGACGGCTATGAGATATGACATCAGTGAGAAGCTTAATGATTCTCCGTCTATTGATCCAAAATTCTCTTCGGAATACATGCAAAAAATAAATTCAGGAACCCTAAAATAATATTGCAAAATATGACTTTTCAAGAACTAGTATCTAATGTGGAACATTCGCCTAATGACCTCATGGTTATTGATGAACGGAAACGGTATTATAGATCTAAATATGGAGATGATTTTAGTCTTGATATTGCGAAAACAGATGAGATGTTCCTACATTTTTATAAAAAAATAGAAAATATTCCTTCTAAATTTTCAGACCATACGAGATCTTGGTTGAACTATTTTAAAAAGGGTGAGAAAATTTCCTCATCGATAATGAAATTAGCAGAAAATCAATTCTCAAAAAATAATTTAAAGGTCTTAGATTTTGCCTCTGGACATGGTAGAGTAGCACGCTTTTTTAAACACATGGAGAATATCGAAATCACTGTTTCAGATATCGATGGAAAAGCGATGGAATACAGCTCAAATAATCTAGGACTCACAACGGTCCAATCTAGTCTCAATCCAGAGGATACGTCCTTTAATACAAACTTTGATTTAATCTATATTATCTCTCTTTTTTCTCACTTTGCAATCGAGCCATGGGATAGTTGGATGAGAAAGATTTTGGGTCTTCTAAATGAGCAAGGAACATTGATATTTTCGTATCACGGTGAAAGATTACTCAAAGAAGTTAATAAGCCTTTGATGAAAATCATGGCAAATGGATTTTATTTTTATCCAGCAAACGAAACCAGGGGCCGATTGGATAGTGACTATTATGGTACGTGTTATCTGACTCCTACATTTCTTCAAAATTACTTTTCAAAATTTCCAGGACTTGAAGTTAAAATAGTAGAACAAGGTATTGGCGGGATGCAAGATGTCTGCGTAATACAGAAGAAATAGATCCAATTAAGCCTAAATTATTGATTATTCGGATTGACCATTTGACATCTCGGAGACAATTCCGAATGATATAATTGGGAAGTAATACACTTGTCCATATACGTTTCTAAAACTTTCTTCAGAGAGTCTGTACATTATATATTCTCTTTCTCTAAAGTAATTTTATTTCATTCGCAATCTGCTATATCTATAGGATCCATTATAGATTAAAGTAAAAAAACAGTTAAAGAGGGGTTTTCTTATGCGGTTTATAAAGATGTAGATCGGGTATGTAAAGGTTTAAAATATTTTGAATGTACAGTACGCGTATTCATTGCTTCCAACATGAAATTCCTATTGACTATATGTGAATATTCTACATCTGAGGTTTTGTATTCTTTTGATACAAAAACAGTAATGCAGTCAAGATCATCCACTCCTCCCCAATCAATAATTTCCTGAACTAGGACCTTTCCTCCAAGTTCTTTAATCATGTCGTTGACTTTTTTTGCAGACACGGAAGTATCTCGCATATGGCGAAATCCCCAATGATCTTTTGGCAACCCAGCTTCATATAGTATATTGAAATTTGAGTGATGGATAAATGCTACACCATTATCCGATAAGAGTTCCAAGCATTGAGCTATATAAGATTTTATGGTGTGCGTATTAATATGTACCAATGAATCAAACGAAAAGATAAAATCATATTTTAGATCACTAACCTGTTCTAAACTCAACCCATCATTTTTAAAAAAAGAATTTTTATAATCTTTAAAATGAGATTGGCAAAATTCAATACATTCTTCTGATAAATCTATTGCTCTGTATTCCCCGTTACAATGAGGTAATAAGAATCGAGTCCATCGCCCAAAGCCACAAGCAATTTCAAGTATATTCGAACCATATAAATAGCTATGTATGCGAGGATACAAACTTCCAAACCATTGGGCTACTGATCCTCCCCATGCGTTTGACCATTCTTCGCCTCGAGAAACCCAATCGTATTTTCCGTCCCAAACATTCTTATTCCAATTAATATCTGCCATTCTAATCGTTTTTAACGTGGATCTAAACTTATAGGTTATGTAGTATTTTACATAATTTTTGTAAGATCAAAATAAATTTAATATCGGCTGTTAATTTTCAATAATTATTTACAGAAATTGGTTAATTGGTAGTTCATTAGTATTACAAGCAGGGGTGTCCACTTTAAAGACATGACGATATGAGACAGCTCTATTTGAATTTCAATTGCATTTTGATTATCTCCAAGAAAGTACTTGAGCGGAAATTTTGATTTGATTTTCTAAATTATGTATCTATATAACATCTAAATTAGTTCGCATTCGTGTCTATTTCGAATCCCATTTCTTTTACGAATTGTATTTGTTCTGGAGAAAAAATATTTAAATCATAGTTCTTATATCTGTCAGTTGAACCAGGAGTACGAGGTATGTCATACAGCTCCTTAAGCTTGGCGGGCGAGATAGTGATTTCACAAAATTGTAATATTCTATCAATTTCCTTATGAGGATTTTGGCAAAACTCAGAATGTTTGACCATCAAAAACCTATTTTCAAAACCTTTTGCACTAGCAATGACATCTCTGGTTGATTCAATCCAGTAATCCAATTGCTTGACGGCTAGTTCATCTGCAGTTTCATTTCCATTTAATTCAATTTGATACTTCCAGCCCCAGTTATTAAGTTGTTGTTTATTATTGGAGAATGCCATATCGAGACCATTTCTTAATACATGAATGTATTTAAGATTGGGAAAAAGATTGAAAATTTCGTTCACATATATTTGCGTGTTTGGCTCCTTCCACCCCCATATTTCACGATTCACTTCTTTGCTAAACAGTAATTTAAACACGTTTACATAAAATTCTCGTCCGGATGAGTGCGTAGGATTTGTATATCCTGATTTATAATACACAATGAGGTCTTTGAGAGATATTTTTCCAGTTTCCATGTGTTTTTTAAAAGAAAGCAGCCTTTTGTTCTTTTCATTAATTGAGGCCTTCTTATACCATTTTGGATTTTTTAATAATCTCGTAAAAAATAAATTATCATTGGAGTTGTTTAGGTCATTCCCCATAAAAACACCTGCCTGAATTAAAACTTCTGCAATTGCCCTTGTACCGCTACCGCCTAATGCTCCTATCGAGATTATTTTTTTATTCATGGGGTTTTAACTAGTTTGAGCATTTATGAAAGGCACTTGAATTTTCCAATTAAGTCTCAATTTCCAAACTAAACCATGGTATAGCAAAAATATATACCTGGATTTAACAGCCCTAGTATTCGAAATTTTCTCTTCTTTATTAAAGACCATAACACGAAACTATAAAGTTTATTAATAGTTGCAAAAATCACTTCAATAACTTTATAATTGTGAAATTGGTGACGGTGACCCTTGTACCGATGGTCGTAATGAGTTTAAGAGGCTATTGCACATACACTCATCAAACAAACATTGTAAACACAAATTATGCTGGTAGATAGAGGGCAAAACGCGAAGGTAAATTTTCTAATAGTTGGTGCTCAAAAAGCAGGCACTACAGCACTATTTGAAGGCTTAAGAAACCATTCTGAAATATATATGCCTGAGGTCAAAGAGTTACATTTTTTTGATAACGATGATTTTTTTTCAAAACCCGATGTAGATTATAGTATTTATGTAAGTCCATTTAATTTCAATAGTAGAGTAAAACTTTATGGAGAAGTGACGCCTAGTTATATGTTTTGGGCACCTTGTATGAAGCGGATTTGGAGATATAACAAAGACATGAAACTTATTGCTGTTTTAAGAAATCCCATAACTAGAGCTTTTTCGCATTGGAATATGCAAGTTGAAAGGAATATTGAAAAGCATGATTTTTACTATTGTATTCAAAATGAAAGCGCGAGACTAAAAAATGCAACACCTTTAGATATAAGAAGATACTCTTACGTTGAAAGGGGGCTTTATGCTGAGCAAATTGAACGCATGTTGCATTTTTTTGATAAAAAACAAATTCTATTTATTAAATATGAAGCGTTTCTGGAAAATCAAGAAACTACAATAGAGCAGATTTTAACTTTTTTAAATGTCTCATCAATAGATCACGAAATAAAATTGATCAAAACACATAATATTCCATATAAGAAAAAGCTAAGCAAAATAGCATTTGATTACTTATCGAGTTTTTATAAAAAGGATATAAACAAAGTGGAGGAAATGTTGGGTTGGGATTGTCGTGATTGGAAACATATTTTTATATAATAGTGAATATCTATTAAAATCAAGAGCTAGCAAAGTTTCAAAGACTTTCCTGATATTTTATGGGAACTCTGCGCGTTGCGAATTTTATTATGGAATAAAAAAAAGCCTTGCAGAATTATTTCTACAAGGCTCTTTTTCAGTATTTTTTTAATCTAAAACGGCTTGATTATTTT
>JBCCVV010000089.1:0-23843 GCA_039194925.1 Bacteroidota bacterium | reverse complement strand
TTCTCTGGCGAATAACTTTTGGGAATCAATAGTTATAGAGCCTGTAAAATATCATATTGGGTAAGGATATGCAATGTACCCGTCTGGTCTTTTGAGATTACTGCTTTAGTATTTTTACTCATGTATCTGTTGATCTCCTTGGCGTTCATATCCATATCCACAATTGGGAATCTATCTTCCAGTATTTCAGCTACCTGTTTGTCCGTATTGGTCAATGGATTGTTTAAGATAAACTCCAGAAGCGCACTTTCTGAAACACTGCCGATCATCTCTCCATTATTCATTACAGGCAACTGTGAAATATCATTTTCTTTCATGATATTCAATACTTCCTTAACGGTTTGATCAGAAGTAGCTGAGAAGAATTGTTTGTCTTGTTTCGCTTCTATGAGATCTTTGACTTTTAAATCGGTATCCAAAAAGCCTCTCTCACGCATCCAGTCATCGTTGTACACTTTAGCGATATACCGACTTCCGTGATCGTGGAAAATGATAACAACCACATCGTCTTCAGTGAGTTGGTCTCTCATTTGATGAAGTCCGGCCATTGCTGATCCACAGCTGTATCCCAATAGGATGCCCTCTTCTCGTGCCAATCTACGGGCCATCACTGCGCCGTCTTTATCCGTCACCTTTTCGAAATGGTCAATTAGAGAGAAGTCTACATTTTCAGGCAGAATGTCTTCCCCTATTCCCTCGGTTATATATGGGTAAATTTCTTTTTCATCAAAGATTCCGGTTTCGTGGTATTTTTTGAAAACAGAACCATAGGTATCCACTCCCCAAATCTTAATATCAGGATTTTGCTCTTTGAGGTACTTGGCGGTTCCTGAGATGGTTCCCCCAGTGCCAACACCTACGATCAAGTGCGTAATTTTACCGTCGGTTTGTTTCCAAATCTCAGGTCCTGTAGACTCATAATGAGCCACTGCATTTGAGGGATTATCGTACTGATTGAGCCACACAGAATTGGGTATTTCTTTACTCAGTTTTTCGGCTACGCTGTAGTATGATCTTGGATCTTTGGGTTCAACATTTGTCGGACATACAATCACTTCAGCACCTAACGCTTTCAATAGATCGATCTTCTCTTTAGACTGTTTATCAGAAGTCGTGAAAATACATTTATAGCCTTTTACACAAGCTGCGAGGGCAATTCCCATTCCTGTATTTCCAGAAGTACATTCAATAATGGTACCTCCAGGTTTGATTTTTCCGGCTTTCTCCGCATCTTCCACCATTTTGAGCGCCATCCGATCCTTGATAGAGTGTCCGGGATTGAAAGTTTCGACTTTTGCTAATACTAAAGCTGGAATACCATGAGCCACCTTATTTAGCTTAATCAAGGGTGTATTCCCAATAGTTTCCAAAATATTATTCTGATAATTCATCTTAATCTATGATCTTGTAAAATTTTATAAGGCAAAGATAGGTAAAATGGAATTGGGGTATATTAATTAATAATGAATAATTAACAATTAATAGTTTTTTTGGTTTGTGGAAACTTCGAAAGCTAATTAAATACTTTGTGAAATCTTCGTGTTCTTTGGGCCCTCGTGGTTAATACTACCATTTACGACGAGAAAGGGCCGTCAGCGTAGCTAAAATGAAAACTGCAATCATCGAAACAAAGTAGATCACATCACGACTATCCAATACCCCTCGACTTATGGAGCTATAGTGATAATTAATACCCAATTTGGCAATAAAGGCATTGGAGCCACCAGAAAAGACGGGGAGCAGTGATAAATATGAGAAAGCCCAATGAAAAAAGAAGCATAAGAATGCACCAAGAATAAAGGCTACGATCTGATTGTTGGTAACGCTGGATGCCCACATGCCTATTGCGGTGAATACGGCAGCCAGGAAAGTAAGGCCGATGTACGATCCTAAAATACCACCCGAATCCAGATTTCCAGGAGGAGAGCCCAAATTATATACGCTATAATAATAAATGAGCGTTGGAAGCAAAGCGAATAAGACCAGTGTGAAATTGGCGAAATATTTTCCCAATACGATTTGCAAATCTGTCAAAGGTTTGGTGGCCAAAAACTCGATGGTTCCTTTTTGATTTTCTTCAGCAAAAGACCGCATGGTTACAGCGGGAATAAGGAATAGAAAAACCAGAGGGGCAATACTAAAAAGCTGTTCTAGCGTGGCAAAATTGTAATCCAAAATATTGGTTTCAGAGAATACCCACATGAATAGACCAATCATGATCAGAAACACAGATATTACCATGTATCCGATCAATGAACTAAAAAATGAATTCACTTCTTTCCAATACACACTAAGCATACAAATCTTCTTTTGTCAGTTTTTGGAATACATGTTCGACGTTGATCTCTTCTTTTTTCATCTCAATGATTACCCAGCCTGAATCAATAGCAACTTTGAAAAGTTTTGGACGAACGTCTATATCAGAATTGGATCGAATAATTATGCCTTCTTCGTTTTTTCTAACTGAGTTGACACCCTTGACCCTTTTCAGAGCATCCAAATTTACCTTGTTATTTGTAAGGTTGAGGGTAATTTTATTTTCTCCCTTGATCCTATTACTAAGACTTTCGATTGGATCATCTGCAACCAGTACACCATTGTTTATGATTATTACCCGATCACATAAGGCTTGCACTTCTTGCATGATGTGCGTACTGAGTACAACCGTTTTTTCTTTACCCAATGATTTGATTAAATTCCGAATATCGACCAGTTGATTCATGTCCAGCCCGGAAGTAGGTTCGTCCAATATCAACACATCAGGATTGTGAATCATAGCTTGTGCTAATCCTACACGTTGCTTGTACCCTTTGGAGAGAGCTCCAATTAACTTATGTTGTTCCTTTCCTAGACCAGTAAGTTCAATCAAGTCTTTGACTCGGGTTGTTTTATTGTCCAATCCATGGATGCCCGCAACAAAACCGAGATATTCTTTGACATACATGTCCAGATACAACGGATTGTTTTCAGGAAGGTAGCCAATGTGCTTACGGACTTCCAAGGGATTTTCGATTATGTCGTGACCACATACTTTGGCTGTTCCCGAAGTGGGGGAAAGGTAGCAACTTACCATCTTCATTGTGGTTGACTTTCCGGCTCCATTAGGGCCTAAGAACCCGGTAATGGTACCGCTGCCAACGTCAAAACTGAGGTTGTCTACAGCTTTTTGCGCTCCATATGTTTTTGTCAAGGATTGTATAGATAATGACATAGGATCAATTTCGAGAGGGCAAATTTAGCCTTTTTTGGGTTGAACACAAAGTCGTGCGAGGCACCTAATTGAATTCGGCAATTCGTAAATGCTTGAATGTTTTTAAATGCTTGAATGTTAATTAATTTAGGATTTGGGTGATTTCTTTTTTGATTGCTTGAGCAAGTTGATTAGCTTCTTCTGTGGTTGCGGCTTCACTGTATACGCGGATGATGGGTTCGGTGTTGCTTTTTCTCATATGGATCCAGCCGTGATCAAAATCTATTTTTAGTCCGTCTACGGTGTTGAGTTTTTCTTTTTGATAGATTTTGGCCACCTCAGATAGCAAATGGTCTACATCAATAGATGGTGTTAGTTCAATTTTATCTTTAACGATCGTGTATGAAGGGTAACTTTTTTTCAATTCGGAGATTGAGATGTTTTTTTCAGCGAGTAGATCGAGCATCAAAGCAATTCCCGCCAGAGCATCTCGACCATAATGAAGGTCCGGTAATATCACACCTCCATTTCCTTCGCCACCAATTACAGCATTCGTTTCTTTCATGGCAGTTACTACATTCACCTCTCCAACAGCAGCTGCGGTATATTTTCCACCGTGTCTTATGGTGACATCCGCAAGGGCCCGAGTAGAAGACAGGTTGGAGACGGTATTTCCTTTTTTCTTTGATAAAATGCTATCCGCTACGGCTACCAAGGTATACTCTTCACCAAACATAGAACCATCCTCGCAAACAAAAGCCAGGCGATCTACATCCGGATCAATGGAAATGCCCAAATCGGCCTTAAGTTCCACAACTTTGTTGGCAAGGTCCTTTAAATGTTCGGGTCTTGGTTCCGGGTTATGTGCAAAATCACCTGTGATCTCTGCATTGATCAAATGAACTGAACATCCTAATTTTTCTAATAATGGCGGTACACTAATAGCTCCAGTGCTATTGATGCAATCTACGACAACAGTGAAGTTTTTAGTACGAATGGCGTCCACACTGACATAGGGTAAATCCAGGATCATATCGACGTGCTTTTCAATGTAGGTGTCATTTGATGCTAATTTTCCAATATGATCCACTTCAACAAAGTCCAGTTGACCTTCGGCGATGTAATTCAGAATTTCTTCGCCATCTTTGGCAGAAATGAACTCTCCTTTTTCGTTTAAAAATTTTAAGGCATTCCACTGTTTTGGATTGTGACTTGCGGTAAAAATAATTCCTCCGGAAGCATCTTCAAGTGTGACTGCCACTTCGACGGTTGGTGTAGTGCTCAGTCCCAAATCCACTACATCAATGCCCATGGAAAGGAGGGTGTTGACGGCTAATTCGCTCACCATTTTACCCGTTATCCTACCATCTCGACCCACGATTACTTTTGGAGAAGAACTTCTCTTTTTTATCCAAAGACCATATCCGGCAGTACATTCCACAATATCAACCGGAGTAAGGTTTGTACCTGGTTTTCCTCCTATTGTTCCTCTAATTCCTGAAATTGATTTAATTAAAGTCAATGATTAGTCTTTTTAGTGTCAACGAATGAGCGCAAAACTAAGGAATGAATTTTTATTGCAAAGTTATGAACTCGTTATCTTCCTACGTTTATGCTTTTACTAAAGTCATGAAAGGTATAGTGCTTGCAAGTTTTGCCAGAATGCCATTTTCTTACTTTTGTCAGAATTGAGGTCATTTAGGGAATCTGAAAGTAAGAGGTTGAAGGACTCCATTTTATAAATAAAATATTTTTTCGCATTCAAAGAAAAGCCTACTTCATCTGGATTCATACCGATCAGAATTACTGTAGTAAATTTTTGAGAGGATAAAATGGTATTGAGCGATGGACAATTTCCAGGGCAGGATACAACGATTACATCCTTTTCTATATCCAGCTTGATGGCTTTTACCAATCCCAAAAGGGTTGCTTCATTCTTGGTTTTATCATCAGTACGGATAGCGATAAGAAGACCTTTTTCGCCTTTGCCTGTGATTTCTGGCTGTGATTTTGATTCAGGAATGCGATATATATTCGTTTTCATAAAAAGGATATGCCAAATTTTGTTTGGTAGAAGACGATTTTCGGAGTAAAATTAATAATTTATTTGTGTATTTTTTTGATATATAAAATTTTATAGGAAAATGTTGTACCTTTGTAGCATCGTTGAAGCGGCTCGCATGAAACATTTTTTTGGAAATATGCTTTTATTATGAATCATATTTTTTAAAAGATTGTTGGCTATCTACCGCATTCATTTCAACAAATGATTCTTTTCATCATTAAAAAACCTGCCTTATGAATAACATCAAGATTACCAAAGTCCAACAGTCGGCTTCCTCAAATGTGGACTTCAATAATATTCCTTTTGGAAAAACATTCACTGACCATATGTTTGTCGCAGATTATATCAATGGTGAATGGACGAATATGGAGATTGTACCCTTGAGTAAATTGTCGATTCATCCCGGTAATCTTGCGTGGCATTATGGGCAGTCTATTTTTGAAGGAATGAAAGCAACTCGCGATGCGGCAGGTACTCCTCTATTATTCAGACCCGAACAACATATTTATAGATTGAATGCATCGGCGAGAAGAATGTGCATGCCCGAATTGCCGGAGGAAGTTTTCCTGGAAGCAGTTCATACATTGGTACGATTAGAAAAAGACTGGATTCCACCTCAAGAAGGAAGTGCATTGTATATCAGACCGTTTATGTTTGCGATGGATGAGGCAATTGGTGTTCGTCCTTCGGATACCTATAAATTTATCATTTGCACGCTTCCCGTTGGGCCTTATTACCCAAAACCAGTAAAACTGAAAGCAGAAGAGACATATATTCGAGCGGCACAAGGAGGAGTAGGTGAAGCCAAGACTGCCGGAAACTATGCTGCAAGTCTTTATCCTGCCAAATTGGCTAAAGAAGAGGGCTATGATCAAATCATGTGGTTGGATGCCAAAGAATTCAAATATGTCCAGGAAGTAGGAACGATGAACATATTCTTCGTAATTGGAGATGAAGTAATTACTCCTGAAACTGAAGGAACGATTCTTAAAGGGATCACGAGAATGACCATCATCGAAATTCTAAAAGACCAGGGTTATACGGTTACAGAGCGAAGAATTTCAATTGATGAGGTAATGGAAGCCGCAGACCGTGGTGATCTAAAGGAAGTATTTGGAACTGGAACCGCGGCAGTTATTGCAGTGGTAAATGAGATTAAGTACAGAGAAAAAATTGTACACCTCAACCCAGATGAATATGTGGTAGCACCTTTAGCCAAAAAGACCATCAATGGGTTAAGAAATAGAACGATTGAAGATGCCAAAGGATGGGTAATCGAAGCAGGTGCAACAGTAGAAGCATAAATATTTCATTTTTTACATCCCTTTCCAGATTTTTGTGTTGTACTAAAAGAAAATAGGCAATAAATGGAAAGTGCAGAAAAGCTGGATGTCCTTATCAATAGCAAAGCGGTAGATGATGCCGTACGTGCGATAGCCGAAAAGGTTAAAGAAGGAAGGCGAATTACCGACGAAGAGTGTGAGCTATTATTTGAAAAGGCGGACTTGTCTTCCTTGGGAATCATGGCGAATACAATACGCGAAGCCAAACACGGTGATAAAGTATTCTTCAATCGCAATTTTCATATGGAGCCAACCAATGTATGTCTTTACACATGTACATTTTGCTCCTATTCCAGATTAATTAAGAAAAGATCGGAAGGATGGGAATATTCATTGGATGACATGATGGGAATTATCAAGTCTTATGATGAAAAACCTGTTACCGAAGTTCATATTGTTGGTGGTGTGTTACCACAATACGATGTACCATTTTACGAATCCTTATTTAAGGCGATCAGGGAGCACCGTCCGGAATTACACATCAAAGCACTTACTCCGGTAGAATATCATTACATTTTTAAAAAGGCCAAGATCACGTATGAAGAAGGAATGAAGAGAATGGAGGAAGCTGGTTTGGATTCTATGCCGGGTGGTGGTGCAGAAATATTTCATCCTGAGATAAGAGATCAAATTGCTGGTGGTAAATGTTCTGGAGATCAATGGCTTCGTATTCATGAAATATGGCACGAAATGGGACATCGATCCAACGCAACTATGCTATACGGACATATCGAATCGTTTTCGCATCGTGTGCATCATATGAGCGAGCTTAGAAAGCTTCAGGATAAAACAAATGGTTTTCAAACCTTTATACCTTTAAAATTCAGAAATAAAGGAAATGAAATGTCTCATATTGCCGAATCCACGGTGGTTGAGGATCTCAGAAATTATGCGATTTCTCGAATTTATCTGGATAATTTTGAGCACATCAAAACGTATTGGCCAATGATTGGTCGGGATACCGCACAACTTTCACTGGCATTTGGCGTAGATGATCTTGATGGTACAATCGATGACACAACCAAGATTTATTCTATGGCCGGTTCGGAAGAACAAAACCCCTCTTTGACGACGAAACAATTGGTTCAGATGATTCGAAGAGTAGGTAGAAAGCCGATTGAACGGGACACCTTGTACAACGTCGTTACGGACTATACGGAGCATGTGTTTGATGATGACAATTTGTATAAAGGATATTTGTCATTGCCGGTGGTGAATAATTAATTTATTTAGTGGTAGAGTGGCTCAGTAGGATAGTGGCAGAGTTATTCAGTTGTTGATTTGGAGAGTTGTTGAATTGGGCTTTGGTGAGAAATAAACAACGTAGCGTAGCGAAATTATAAACTGTATTATCCTTATCAACAATTTAAGATATAAGGGCTATTGAATTCTACAGCTCTTAAGTAATATTAATGGTTTGGTCAAAGTTTATTTTTAACGTCTAAATCAAAAAGTATTTGACGGTTTTATGTTACCGTAATCAATTCTTATTTTCGCGAGCCATATAGTAGGATGATGATTCAAAAAAAGATAGGAATATTAGGAGGCGGCCAATTGGGTAAAATGCTTTGTCAAGAAGCAAGTAAATTGGGAATTAGACTGAATATTTTAGAAAAAGACGATACGTTTCCCAGTGCGGGAGTATGTCCGGATATTGTGTATGGTGATTTTAAAAATTACGATGATGTATTGGCGTTTGGACGAGCAATGGATATTGTGACGGTTGAAATCGAGGCAGTAAATACGGAGGCACTGCACCAATTGGAGAAAGAGGGCATTACCGTCTACCCTCAACCTACGCTTTTGGAGCTGATAAAAGATAAAGGGGATCAAAAGTCCTGGTATGTAGAGAATCACATCCCGACTGCACCGTTTGAACTTTTTAAAGATGCCAATGCGGCTCGTGAAGCAGTGAGTACAGGAAAATGGAGAATCCCTTTTGTACAAAAATCGAGAAAAGATGGATACGACGGACAAGGGGTAAAAGTGATTCGGTCACAGGAAGATGTGGACGATTTAATGGATTGCCCTTGCCTTTTGGAACAGATGGCCGATATTGATAAAGAAATTTCCGTGATCGTGGCTCGGAGTCCTTCTGGAGAAGTGAAGAGTTTTCCGGTGGTTGAAATGGAGTTTCATCCTACTGCGAATTTGGTTGAGTTTTTATTTTCTCCATCCCGAATTTCTGACAAAGATCAAGAAAAAGCCACTGCGCTGGCCGAAAGAGTTGCAAGTGAAATGGGTATCGTTGGTTTGTTGGCAGTGGAGTTGTTTTTGACAAATTCAGGTGAAATTTGGGTAAATGAAGTAGCTCCAAGGCCTCATAACAGTGGTCATCAAACGATTGAGGGAAATTTTACTTCACAATATGCTCAGCATTTGAGAGCGATCCTGGATTTACCTCTGGGCGATACATCGGCAAGGAGTGCGTCCGTGATGGTAAACATTTTGGGTGCTGCAGGTCATAGAGGTATTGCGAGGTATGAAGGTCTGGAAGAAACCTTACGGATAAGCGGAGCGAATATTCATTTGTATGGTAAGAAGGATACAAAGCCGTTTCGAAAAATGGGGCATGCTACTGTGGTGGATGAGTCGTTGGAAAAAGCGGTGGAGAAGGCGAAGAGATTGAAGGAAGTGTTGAGGGTGGTGGCTGAATGAAAATGCTTGTTGGGTTGTTTGGTGGCAGAGTTGTTTAGTTGTTCAGTGGCAGAGTTATTTAGTGGCAGAGTTATTTAGTGGCGGAGTTGTTTTGTAACAGAGTTGTTGAAGTTTTGAGTTTTGAATTGTTGCGTAAGGGAGGGATTTGAGATTGGGAGATGGATTAAATTTATCGCGCTGAAGTTATAACCTATATTATGTCGAGAAATGAAAATCTTTACCAACCTCATAAACCAACCAGCCTTTGGAAGAGTGATATTGAGAAATAAATTATTGAAAGATCAAAATTAAAATAATGGACAAGCCTAGAGTAAGTATAATTATGGGGTCGGATTCGGATTTGCCTGTGATGAAACCTGCAGCGGATTTTTTGGAGAGTTTAGATATACCCTTTGAGCTTACAGTGGTATCTGCGCATCGAACTCCGGATCGTATGGTGGATTTTGCTCGAAATGCGCATAAGCGAGGTATCCAAGTAATTGTTGCGGGTGCTGGCGGAGCTGCGCATTTGCCTGGGATGGTGGCTTCGATTACTCCGTTGCCAGTAATTGGCGTGCCGGTGAAGTCTTCGAATAGTATTGATGGATGGGATTCGATTTTGTCAATATTACAAATGCCTTCAGGGATTCCGGTGGCAACCGTTGCCCTTAATGGAGGAAAAAATGCAGGTATTCTTGCAGCTACAATATTAGGATCCGGAGATGAAGTGGTACGAGATAAAATTGCTGCATACAAAGCAGAACTTACGGATGCGGTAATGGAAAAAGTAGAGAAAGTGAAAGGTATGGGGTATCGCGGATTAGAATAGGAATCGTTCCAGGATAGGAAGCAATCGTGAATCTTTCAAAGCTGCGGTGCGATGACCTTCGATCTCCAAATACGCTGGATTGGAAGCGAACGCAAGAAAATCTTTCATGTTCTGATGTCTCACTAATAGAATTGCATCCCACATTTCTTCCATTGGTCCGATAAGAAACTGTTCTGTTTTACCCGAGAAGAGTATTTCGCTATTAATTTTGGCAAGCATGGGCATAACGGCTTTCATGTATCGTTGATACGCCTCTTTGCCGGAAATAGTGCTTGCTGATTTAAGATGGGGATGTGTGGAGTAATCCGCGATCTCTTTGAATCGAAGTAAATTCATCATTACGATGGGAGTCGAGTGTTTTTTAGAGAAAAAACGTTTGGCGGCCTCTTCTGTAACTTTTATATAGGATTTTGGCATGTTCAATTTACTTCTTCGTGAATCATTAAAAGACAATGATCTTTTTACTAATCCTACCTTCTTTTTCTGAAATTATGATAAAATAAACTCCTTTGAGCAATCCATCATTTAGCTCAAGAGCATACGACGACGTTCCTGTTTTTTGTAGTGCTTTTACAGCTACGATTCTTCCATTTATGTCTATTATTTTGATGTCAGATTTTTTCAGTTCTTTGTTTCCCTGATAGTCCACAAACAATTCTTTTCCATTTTCCGAGAGTGGGTTGGGGTAGACGTTGAACTGGGAACTCAAAGGAGGATTTACACTGCTAATAATGACAGGAATGGAATCACAAAATTCCAAAAGGCAGTCAAATTCTTCCTGGAATATTGTTAAGCAAGCCAAATAGGTCCCGGATGCAGGGTACACATGGAATGGGTTTGCGTTCGAAGAAAATGTGCCATCCCCAAAATCATACATATAATCATCGATTATCCCATCACTTTCATTTGTGAATTGGATGCCATCATTTAAAGTAGAAAATGAAAACAAAGGAGTGAGCAGGGTGCATGGATCACCTACCATGATATTCTTACAAATTTCATTTGAGCATGAATCGGTTGTAATTTGATGACAGATGAAATAGGTGCCGATGCTGTCCACCGTAAAATTAAACGTAGTCAAATCTTCTACAGTCACTACTTCATTAATGGTCCATGATTGTTGGATGATTGGTTCGGAAGTAGTTGAGCTATCCGTTAGTGTAATGGTCAATCCATCGATTTCAAACGTAAAATCAGGATCACAAATGATTGGGGTACAGTCAACAGTTTGGACTGTACTAGTATCTGTACAGAATTGATCTTCCTCGGACATGAAGATGTATTCATACGCACTACTATCTCCACGCAAACGGATGTGATATTCGAAATCTAATTCTTTTGGATTAATTATGAATGAACTGTCCTCACTTTGAACCATAACATTAATGCTGTCAAGGGCGGGGTCAAAAGAAAAAAGATAGCCAATTGAGTCTTCAATTATACAGCTGTCAAGTACCATTAATTCTACTTCCAGCGGACATTCAAGACAATACGCTGCCGTGAAGTTTATTGAATCTCTACACAAGAGTTCCGGATTATCTACGATCAGGATGGTATGATCCAATCCATCCGCTTTTCCTTCTATGCTTATTTTAAAACTATCTATAGATACCTCCGCCAATTCTCCATCATAAAAGACCTCATATCCAATGCTATTGGTTGTTGTATCCAGTTGTATGGTATAAAAACCGGTTTCATTTTGGCAGCTATCCAGGACGACTTCGTTGATAGTAATGTTACATGGAGAATAGCAGAGTGGGGTAGAAACAGTTGTAGAGAATTGACAAAGTGAATCTATTCCATCAAAAAGCTGTATCAAATGAGGTGAATCATCGCCAATAACTTGAACATATACTGTATTGATCGTATCGCTTGGATGATAATTAAAAGTAGAATCTATCAAAATACTATCTAAAAAGATAAAATAATTGTTGGCATCCGAATAAATCTCGGAGAAGCGGACTTCAACGTAAATGAAGCTATCCTGACATCCGACCAAGGCTTCTGGTATCGACGGATTGAGCATTTGATATTCTTCGGTAACAACATTGCTGGAAATATGTGTTAATGCGCAATCTGTAACACATACTGGTGATTGGTACAGCAAAGTATCAAAACAGTCCGGATCCAATAGGTCCATATAAGAAAATAAGTGTATTGAACTGTCTGCGGCGAGGAAGCCTTCAAAAAATGCTTCTCCATTTTCATCATAGGTGAAAGGAAAACCAGGAAATAATTCATCATTTACCTCCAGGATGAAACCTTGCGGTGATGGATCTGGATGGCTCACTTTGGCCACATAGTACACCGTATTGTCATTGTAGCAAGAATCTTGTACAAATAGCTCGATCATTCCTCCACATGGAGTTACTTCGCAAATAGGGGCTACAAAGGTAACCTCATCAAAACAATTTTCATCTTCTACATCTCGAATTTGGATCTGATGTTCCTGGTCATCACCCTCCAATTGGAAAACTCCAAGATTTTCACCATCAAGTGCATATTCGAAAGGACCACCTTCGATTTGAACTCCATCAACGTAAATATGATAGCCTGCAAATGAACCATTTACATCGTCAAATTCGTAGAAGACAGGAATCATATTTTCGTCACATGCGGCAACAACTACAATAGATGCCTGGAAAAGTGTATCTCCCGCCCCATTGTACATGTAGTAGGGATGAATACCGGCGGTTAGAATTGGTGACAAGAATATTGCTCCGTTTCCTAGAAGACCACTATCCCAACTGTTTGGACCGGATACTTCAACAGATCTTAATCCAACTATGCTGTCCTCCACCCATTGCCACAGAATATCGTCTCCAGAGGCAATTGAAATATCTTTTAAGCTAATTCTATCGTTCGAAACACCTAAAACTATGGTATTGCTTGACCCGGTACCCACGGTTAAATCTGAGATGCTACAGGGTTCTGCACAATTATTTACTTCGATCAAGATTTCGTCGTTACAGAGCGTATCCGACAAATCTATGGCAGAAATGGTGTGGACCAGACCATCGCCGAAGATTGGCAGTACCGTACTCGCCTGATTGTTATCAAAAAATATCGTATCCATAGCCAATGAATCATCCAGCATTATCACAACTCCGAGATCTGTTGGTTTTAGAGAAGTCACGCCTACAGTGATTTGAACCATAGAATCCTGATCACATCGCTCGGTTATAATGGCATTTACATTCAATGCACAATCCAATTCACCCTGACAGTTGATTGCTCTAACGGTTTGATTAAGGGCACATGATGGATCATTTACATCAATAACTGACATTTGGTGTGACTTACCATCACCGGGTAAGAAGAATTCGACTGTAGTTAATCCATTGTTGCTATACTCGTAGATAGTATCTTTTAGAATTACTCCATCAAGGCCCAGGTAAAAGCCCGTTTCAGGGATAAAGGCATTGAAAAAATTGACTTCAACCATGCTTCCCTGCTCAACTGGACAATTGGCAATAATATTTCCGCTGAATTCAGAATCTGGTGGCCCATCGGGTGTGCTGTAGTAAGGCTTGATGCCAGGATTTTTTAATTCCAATTCAAACATATACGATGAATCTTGTACACCGCTGTCCCATTTGTCGGTGGACGTTGTATCTACAGAAGTACTAGAATGATTATCATCCAACCAAATAAATCGTACCAGCTCTCCAAGTTCGATGATTCGATTGTTGGGAATAAATCCCGTTTCCATAATCACAATGTTGTGTTGCCCATTAACAGATTCATCAATATTTAATTCGGATAGAAAACAGCTGGAATTACAATCTGCGACGAAGAATCCGATGGTTTCATTGCACATTCCCGTAAGTGCTGATTCCACCATAATGAAGTGCTGATTTCCATCACCCGGGACCATTAGGTTAAGGTTTATATTGCCTTGAGGAATGGCAATCGCCGTATCGTTCACCATATTATCGTCAAGGAAAATATTGATAAATTGCAAGGAGTTAAAAACATCAGTCACGCTAACAGTCAGTGCCACGTTTCCATCTTCGTTACAAACGGTTCCTAAGTTAAAATCCAGTTCAATACTACAAATTTCAATAAGCATCGTATCGGAAGCATTACAACCCTGGACGGTGGATATCTGATAGATGCATTCATAAGAACCTGGAGAATTGTAGGTGTGTGAAGGATTTTCTTGAATACTGGTAAATCCATCACCAAATCGCCACAATCTGGAGGAAATACTATCATCATCTGCCAGAATGGAGGCATCTGTAAACTGAAATACGCCATTGTCAGACATAAGAGTGAAATCTGCAATACACTGTGCTTTAATAGCGTATGGCATTGATAATAAGATGAATATATATAATGATCTCATATCATATCATTGTTTTTTATCATCTGCTTCCCTATCAGATAACAAGTAATGAGTGCAATTTTGATACCGAAAATTGATGGTGGGTGTCTTTTTTCTCAAATGGTCCGGCTACCAATTTTTAGGTCTGGGAAAGGACAAAACAATTGGACGGTATTTGATAATAAACTTTCGCTAACTGGTCAGGATATCTTTTGGTGAAAACATCCACATTTATTTTTCATCGTTTTTGGTCAAAAATGTCGCCTGATTTGGGTTTTATCCAGCTTCCACCTCGGGATAGCAATCCAGGGCTGGAAATATTTAATCTCTTCAGTAATTACACTTATACTATAAATTACCATCTGAGTATTTACGTTTTCGTTAGTTTTGCGCAACTTATTGAAGACAATACAGTTGTTAATTTTTGAAATGAAGAATTACCTAAGTTTAGTAAAATTCAGCCACACGATATTCGCACTTCCATTT
Source organism: Bacteroidota bacterium (assembly GCA_039194925.1). Classification (GTDB taxonomy): domain Bacteria; phylum Bacteroidota; class Bacteroidia; order Chitinophagales; family Saprospiraceae; genus CAJXUU01. The sequence goes on along the minus strand of JBCCVV010000089.1, from coordinate 8,966 downwards.
GCTTTGGTAGGGTATTTTCTTGCGGTTAATAATCCGAATTATACATTTGATTGGAACGTTTTAGGTTTGGTTTTGCTTTGCATGGTATTTGCTAGAAATGCAGCGATGGCATTTAATCGTTGGCAGGATCGTGATATCGATGTCAAGAATCCAAGAACGGCGATCCGAGAGATTCCTGCAGGTATTTTGCATCAGCGGTCGGTCTTGTGGTTTGTGATATTTAATTGTCTTGGGTTGATTGTGACAACGTATTTTATCAATCCGATCTGTTTTTATCTAAGTCCCGTGGCAATTTTGATTACGCTTGGCTATAGTTATACGAAGCGATTTACCGCTCTTTGTCATTTGGTGCTTGGCTTGGGTCTTTCGTTGGCGCCAGTGGGAGCGTATATGGCGGTAACAGGATCTTTTGGCTTGATTCCAATTGTCCTTGGTGCTGCGGTATTATTTTGGGTGGCAGGATTTGATATTATCTATGCACTTCAGGATTTTGAATTTGATAAGTCCTTGAACTTGCATTCTACACCGGTTTGGTTGGGTAAGGAAAAAGCTTTGTTGCTTAGTACATGGTTTCATGTCGTTACAGCGCTTCTGATCATCGGTGCTGCCTATCTATTGCAAAGAGATTATGCGTCTATAGGTAATCTTCACTATATCGGTGCGGCTCTTTTTATTATGCTTTTGGTTTATCAGCATTCTTTGGTGAAATCGAATGACCTGTCCAAGGTGAATCTTGCGTTTTTTACAACGAATGGAATTGCAAGTGTCATCTTTGGGGCGTTGTTGATTTTGGATTTTTATGTATGAATATTGATGGGTTGTACTGGTTTTTTGGAGAACAACTCGATGCACCCAGAAAAAAAAGTGAGAAAAGTAGTATTCGGGCAGTGTATACCATCTACGTTACTTTTCGTCAGATTCCATTTTGATAATATTAAAAGATGCTACACAACGAAATCCTGTCCAGCTGTTTGGAATATTCTGTTTTTTATGTGACATCAAGCCCCTTCTATCTTTACCATTTTTCCAATCACCACCCATGGCGATTCCCGGCTCATCGATCATTTCAGCTACATTCCCTGAGATATGATAAAGATTATACCTATTTTTCTCTCCATCCTTCGATGATAGGGTTGGAACGGGGTTGTTCTTAGCTCTACTTTTTTTCTTGCTCATTTTAGATTTTCGACTGCTGCTTATTACCTTAAATTGATGCTCGTTTTCACCATTAGGAATTCCAGCGAGTTGCTCCCATTCCTTTTTTGATGGGACGGTAAAAACGGGATAAGTAAAATGGGAATCGAGTTCCTTCCGCATTGGAATTAGACCATTGGCAAAACGATTAATGGTAAAGTGATTCTCGGCAGTCTCGCCCAATTGAGGATTTAGATATCCCTGCTCCATTAATAGCATTTCGGCTACTCTATCTGTTCTCCATTTTGCATAGGAGATAGCTTGATCCAGAGAAATTCCTACTACTGGATAATCGTCATACGGAGCTGGTAAAAAATAATTTTCGTGTTTTAATTTTACCACATCCTGATACATCCAAACTGAAGCATCTGGAACAGCTGAGAGGTAAATGGGGGATTCCATTCCGTAAACTCTTTCGAGCCAATGCAAATATTCCTTGTAAAATAGGTTAGTTATTTCGGTTTGGTCCGCATAAAAATTGTTGGAGATTCGAATCATATTTGGTGGATCGAATGCATTGAATGTATGACCGTCAAGGGTAATAGTTTCGGGTTGAGCGATTCCATGGATGCAGAATAACAGGCAAAGGGAAAAGAGGATTTGTTTCATAGTACCGTTTCAATTTTGACTCCGTTTTGAATCCAATTTTTGATTACCTTATTTAATTGAGTAAGCATGTAGTGAGATTCTATTTCGAAATCGATTTTTCGTTTTTCTTTTTTATTGAGGATAATCATGAAATTCTCTTTTGGCAGTCCCATCATTTCTTCCGTTAGATCAGTATATGATTCTTGTGGGATACCGTATTCTTCCTGAACGATTATTTTATCCACTTCATCCAGTGAGAAACATTCATCAGTGCCACTACGCAATGATCGGATTCTGATCTCTTTTTCATCCAATTCTACCGCGTTTTGATTGCTTAATTTCTTCAGCGCATTTTGATTTCTGAGCATAATCAAATAGGAACAGACAAGAGCTAAAACTGCGGATATTATAATCCAAGTTGGAAATTGGTAAAAATTGATAATCAGACCTAATAAAATTGTAGGAATCAACATCAACCATGCTTGTTTGGCCCGCAGTTGATAATATTTTTTATTCTCAATTAATTTGGCTTTGAACATGTGACGAGCAATTTGATTTTACACCATTATGTAAACGTAACAGGTAAATTTTGATTTTGGTTTCTTAAAGAATATTTAAATTGTTTGGTGGTTTTGATAATTAATTATTCTATCCAGGAAAAGGGTGTTGTATAACATTGTTCATTTCTTAATACTACTTGTGCTACAAATTTTGTCATTATTTTGGTCAAAAATGCCAACGAAATTTGGCCTTTATTCATTTTCTAGTTTTGGATTGTAATCCGAGCGAGGCTAAAGCGCTTTCATCCTTTCTAGGTTTCGTTTTTTCAAATAAGTTTCCGCCTGCGATTTAAATGGATTATAAAGTCCATTTTGGATTTAAGATATATTGCGGTAAGAACAATCGTTTTTGATTTGTACTTTCACTTTTATAAAAAGATATCATGTTAAAAACTTTTAAGCGCGTTGTACTGGGCAGTCTATCCGTACTTGGAATAAGCCTGGTCATTTGGATATTGATAGCCCTTAATCCGAATTGGGTCTATGCACATCAAACAGAGATTGAATTTATCACTGTCTTTCACGATGAAGAATTGCAGGAAGGAACGGAACAAGTCCTTTATTCTGCAATTGATTTAATCAAAGAATCAGCGCTATACCATAAAGATATTACAATAGACCTATGTTTGAACGATAATTCCTTTTATCCCAAAATCAATCCTTTGGTACGATTGGCCACGGCTTACGCCATGTTAGATAAGACTGTTCTACGCGATTGTTCTCCCAATTTTTCTGCGAACAGGATAGAAACCAAGTGGGCTGTTAATAACCATGAAAAGCGAAAGTTTGATCTCACCTGGTTATTAGCGCATGAATTTACCCATAATCTACAATACGATTATGATACCTATTACATGATAAATTCGACGCTCGGAAAAATCAACTGGAGGTTGGAAGGTCATGCGGAGTACATCTCAAGAGCATATAAAAATGATGGTCTACTTGCTGAAAAAATTGATTATTACTTGCATGAAAAAGAAAAAGAGTATTCTGGTCTTCCTGTCGTAAAACTGGAGAATGGTACACTACAGGTGCTTTCGTATTTGAAATATGCTACTATGATTCAATATATGATGGAGGTAGAGAAATTCAGTTTTCAGCAGATTATTGATGATAATAGGGAAGAAAGTGATGTTTATACTGCCATGTTAGCGTGGTATAAAGAATAGGTATTTCAAATGCAAGATTTAATAACTGCATAAAACCAGATTTTCGACTTCTGGCAATGGGATAGTATGTTTGGGAAGTGCGGATGATACAAGATTCCAATCCTGTCTTTTTTGACGAATGCATTTTATAAGGAGTTAGATTCCTCCACAAGGGTCGAAATCAACTGTTTGTAGGCACTTTACCCCTCGGCCAGTTCGGAGTGACAATGAAAGACGATATCTAAATTTTGCTCTAACAGTAAAGAAATAGACTTTTTGCAATCGTGCAATACGAATTGAAAAAATATTTTTGCTCTACATTTGTAGAATTAAAATAATTGTTCTACATTTGTAGAGTAAACGCAAATAATGATGCAATTATCAAAAACAGAAGAGTTACTCATGACCCATCTTTGGAAGTTGGGTGAGGCGCAAATGAAGGACCTTATTGATTGTTATGAAGAGCCCAAGCCTGCAACAACAACTATTGCAACATTACTAAAACGGATGCATGACAAAGGATTTATTGACTTTACCACGGAAGGACGAGCACGAAAGTACTTTCCTAAGGTGTCAAAGGAAGACTATGTATCAGGGCAATTTAAGGGATTTGTTAGTAGCTTTTTTGGCAACTCTGCTGCACAGTTTGCTTCATTTTTTACGAAATCGGCAAATCTCTCAAAAGAGGAATTGAAAGAATTGAGAAATATGATCGATAACCAAATTTCAGAGAAATGAGCATAGCCCTTTATTTGTTGAAATCGACCCTGGCAATGGGCATTTTATTGCTTTTTTATCGTCACTTTCTTGAAAAAGAGAAAATGCATCGCTTTAATCGGATGTTTCTTTTGGGTGCGGTAATTTTGTCGCTTTTAGCTCCTTTGCTGCCTACAGGAATTATCTCATTTGGAGAAGCCGCTCAACCCACAGCCACAGCAGAATCTAATGCAGAGGTTGAAATTAATCAGACACTTATGGAGTCCGCGGCTAAACCGTTGGTCACAGCATCTACACTTTTTCTGAGTACCTATGTATTGGTCTTTTCATTCTTTTTATTGAAGTTTGGTCGCAATATTTTGATTCTCTTAAATAAGGTGAGAGGCAAAAGGACAAAGCTTTACAAAAATGCGAAGATTGTGCTGCTTGACGAGAAGATTTCACCGTATTCCTTTATGAACTATATTTTTATTCAAAAGGAAGAATACCTACATCAAAAAATAGATCAGCAGTTGTTGGATCATGAATTGACGCATGTGAAGCAAAGGCATAGTTGGGACATTTTATTTATAGAATTGGTGATCCTTATATTTTGGTTCAATCCCATTTTACGATGGTACAAGACTGCCATTCAACTCAACCACGAATTTTTGGCGGATGAATCCGTCATTGATAAATACAAGACCGTGAAAACCTATCAACATCTATTATTAGATACAATAGCAAATACAAATAAGATATATCTGGCCAGTAATATCAATTTTCACTTAACACAAAAAAGATTAATGATGATGACAAAAACTTCTTCCTCAAGGAGGAAAAACGTATTGATATTCAGTGTGATTCCAATAGTTTTAGGATTGTTCCTATGTATTGGCAATCCTGCATTCTCACAAGCATCGGGGCAGGAAATTACAAGAGAATTAGAATTCAAATTAAAAGAAGAACGGGATCGATATTTTGCAGATGCCATCGTTCACTACAAGACAGAGGATGGGAAAACCAAGGTAATTTCTTACAAATCCTTAGACGGGGATATAAAAGGCAAGCTTCCTCCTCCGCCACCACCGCCACCTGTACCTCCTGGAACTGAACAATCCATCAAGAAAACAGATCCATTGCCAAAGGGTACGATTGTCTATTTATCGGAAGATGGAAGTGTTCAAATTGGTTCGAAGCATAATGGTGTGGCTACCGCACCACCGCCACCCCCTCCGCCACCGCCTGCTTATGCATCCAATGATGTGGTGCATGTAAAACCTCCGAAACCACCGAAACCTCCCAAAGCACCTAAGCCATCAAAAAATATAAAGGCTCCTAAAGCACCAGTACCTCCACCACCACCGCCACCGAAGCCGGTAGAAGAGGTATTTGAGGAAGCGAGCAAATTCTACATTGATGGTAAAGAAGTGTCCTACAAAAAAGCACGAGAGACATGGGAAAAGAATCAGGACAAGGTCAAAACTATTAATGTAAAAAAAGGTGATGATGGTAAAACAGTAATGTATATCAATATGATGTAGTAGTGGTAGAGCAAATCATAATTTTTGGTAGAAAGTTAAATTATTGATTAAAAAAGCGATGTACTACATTCTGATAGTAAGGACCGTCCCAAGGTAGAGCTGGGATGGTTTTTTCTACGCTATGAAGATTGGAAAGACGGGAATGTTTTTAAAGAGGCAGATTTCTCTGCGATGGTTGAAGTTGGTGTTAGTGCGATGGAATATTATTTCTCCACGCACTTTGTTCGGTTGATAGGACGTGGTTTCCATTCACTTCGCGTAAGATTTTCTTCAGGCGTTCGGTCTTTCCTTATTCATCTTATCGGTGTCTCCGCTCCGAAAGGGAAGTCCACATAATCCCTTCATGCATTTAACTGCAAAGAAAGCGCGAAAAAATTAAACGTTTGTTTCCCGATCGTAAAGTCGTGCGTGCCTATGGGGTTGAAATTGAATTTTTTGTAGAATCGTATGGCTCGTTCATTGCTTTTCAGGACTGATAACCATATGTGGTCGTAATCCAACTCTTTAGCTTTTTCTATGAGAATGTGTTGTAATTGATATCCGATTTTAAGGGAAAGAAAATCTTTTAGGACATAGATTTTTTGTAATTGGCAAATGTTGTCTGATGCTATAAATGAAGTTGGAGAATCGAGTTTTAATTTAGCGTATGCTACAGGTAGCCGATTCACAAAAGAGATCCAAAATACATTTGTCGATTTGGACAAACTTGCTTCTATCTTCTCTACCGAAAATGTATCATCGAAATAATCAAGCAAATCTTGTTGATCATGGAAAAGGTGACCAAATGTTTCGCCAAAAGTAATCCGTCCAAGTAGGGCTATGATTGGAACATCTGCAGGAGTTGCCAGTCTTGTTTGAATTTTCATCAGTATTCAAAAATTAGCAAACGTAAAGATATTGATCTGATCTCGATTGACATTACTAATAAACTGATTCATGTAACCTAATTCCAATCGTATGTTTTTATTGAGCTTATAGCCAATTCCCGCATACAATCGATTGCGATCAAATTGATTGGCTACAGAGTTGATAAAAAGTTCATTGTATATCGAAAAATAAAACGTCTTATCCATCATAGTTTTCTGGGTGAATGGAATCGCTAAGGCAAGGAAATATCTGAATCTCAATCGAAAATCATCTTCAACAAATCTCTGTTCGAATCGGTAGCGGTGCTGTACACTTATCCGTCCCAATTGCTGCTTGGTAATGAATTGTTGGAAGATACGGTGCTCATTGATGTCTACTTTTTCATCTGAATTTCCCACATAGTTCTGACTTAAGATATAACCGTAACCTAAGAGGAGGTTGTTATTATTTTCTGAAAGATTATAGCCGATACCCGTACGAAGCAATAGTTGCTCCAGATCCCCCACAGCATTGTAATTTCGATGTTGTACTTCGTGATGGAGGTTCCACTTGTTATTCAATTTTTTACTTCCGATGTAGATGAGCCAATTGCCGAGATCGCTTTCCTGGGAATATCCGGAGAATGAAGAGATAACAAATAGCAGCAGAATGAGTCTTTGCATAGATTTAGTAGTTTGAATGAGTAGTTCTTGAATGTATATATCAACATTGTACAAAAGGGTATTGTTTTATCCGGGCCAATTCTTGAACAATGATCTTTTATTCCAATAACTCTTAAAAGCTAAGAAATTAAAAAATTGACCACGTTTTGGGTTCTAATCTTGGTACCCCTTTGTGAAACCCTGGTGTACCTTGTGGTTTGGAATCAACATCACGCTTAGCCAACTATCTCATAACTTAAATAAGTATGCAATTACTCGAAAAAGTCATTCAAAGGTTTCGCAGCCAGCCAATGTTCCATAATATCTGAAAGAAGCGTACTTGATGTAGCGTAAATTGCTTTCTTCTCAGCAACGTAGTAAAACTGTTTATTAGCGATAAGCGGTTCTTCTTTTTGAATTTCTTGTAGTTCCGAAGGCAGACGTTTGTATTGATCGCCCCTAATTGTCCCATAAAGCTCAACAAATTTTTTTGCAGATTTTAATTTTTGAAATTGGGGGATGTTTTCTGAAATTCTCCGACGTAAGTGATTCAATTGATTTTTAGACACATTATAATACCCTGTCATAATACCACAATCACGTCCTCCGAATCGATACGCAATGCCCGGAATTGGTTCCTGTTTGGTGCCTTTGGAAATATGGGCCCACATATGCTGATTGTACGGAGTTTTGTCTTTGGAAAATCGGATATCGCGATTAATTCTACCAAGACACTTACTGGCAACTCCGCTGATTTTAGGATCATACTTTTGCATTTCCTCGATTAGGTCAGCCGTCAGTGTGATCATTGGTTTGCGTACATGTGTCTCATATCTTTTTTTATTGGCGTGAAACCATTCCTTGTTATTGTTTTCTTCCAGGTCAAGAAAGAAATCGATGAGATCCGTTGTGAAGTACTGCATTTTGTTTTAATTGAATTTTGAAAAATAGAGATCTTTCTCTTTTACGCACCTAAGACGAATGAAGTCGGTGAATGAGGACATTTTATTAAAAAGTAAAGTAATTCACAGATGACATCGTATAAATTTGAGAAGTATTCCTTATGCAATCCCAATTTTTAAAAGCAAAGTTTCTTACTTAGGAGTGATACTTGAATTAATTTTCCACTGGCGCATTTCAGGATATCGTTTTTTCATTGTCACCTCGAGCTTGCCGAGAGTTAAAGTGCTTACCAACAGATAATTTCGACCATCGCGGAGAAATCTAACTAACTCTTGACAAACACGACAAATAGAAATAGGCCTTATTCGACAACATCCATATTATGAAGAATAAAATACACCATTCTTTGGAAGTTAGGAATCCTAGATATTAGGAAAAAACTATTAATTGCCAAATAATTATACAGAGATAGGAGAATGTTGCGTTGAATTATTGTCGATTACATTTATTAACAAAATGATTAAGTTATGAAAAGAACTTTAATTTTTGGCGTCGTCTTGTTGACGCTGACCTCTGCTATTGCGCAAACCACAATTCAAAGCACTGTTTATTTCGAATCCGATCGCTACAATTTGGATGTTGAAGATATGGGGATACTTCAAGATCTAAATTCAAAATTGACCGCATTTAACGAAGTCTCGTTTCAAGTAATTGGTCATACGGATCAAGATGGTTCGGATGCTTACAACATGGAGCTTTCACAAAGACGTGCGGAAGAAGTCAAACAGTATTTGATGCAGAATGGGGTAGACGCATCGGATATTG
>JBCCVV010000088.1:0-23929 GCA_039194925.1 Bacteroidota bacterium | reverse complement strand
TATTTTGGGATTGCGCTTATTATTTCATTTTTTGAAGCGAATACAGTTGCATTTAGCTCTTATAACTAAATCATTGATCAAAATACCAATAGAATGAAAACGGCTATCTACTTCTTCATGATTCTATGTATGATATCTCTTTGCACATCTTTGTATGCTCAAATCTCTTTTTCAGATCAATCCTATTTACTATCTAATAAGGATCATTATAGCGGTGTGGCGATGGGTGTTACAGATATGAATGGTGATGGACTGGATGACATTGTCAGATTAAATGGTGCCAGATTTATGAGTATTGACTTCCAAACACAGCCCGGTCAGAAGTTTAGTACCCAAGAAAGTATCAATACTACTTCCTCCACGAATCAATGGAGTCTTTGCATCGGAGATACGGACAATAATGGGACCAATGAGGTATTGGTTGGCGGTAGTTACAACGAAGTAACGCTTATCGAAATGATCAATGGAGGTGATGCGTTTGACGTGAGTGTATTGCCAGAGAGTTTCGATGTTTTTGTGCAAGGCTCGAATTTTGTGGATATTAATAACGATGGATTTTTGGATATTTTTGTTTGCCACGACGATGAGGAAAGTAGGATTTGGCGCAATAATGGAGATGGTACCTATAGTACTCAGGACGATTGGATTGATATGTCAGTAAATGGGGATTCCGGGGAAGGAGCTTCTGGAAATTATGGCAGCATATGGGTGGATATAGATAATGATGGAGATCAGGATTTGTATATTGCCAAGTGTCGGCAAGGTGTTTCAGATGTTACAGACAAACGCAGAATCAATCAATTGTATATTAATGATGGGAATGGCAATTTCACTGAAGAAGCAGATGATAGAGGTTTGGCAGTGGGGTGGCAATCATGGAGTGCCGACTTTCAAGATATCAATAACGATGGATGGATGGACTGTTTTATAACCAATCACGATCAGGCTTCTCAGTTGTTTCTAAATGACGGCAATGGATATTTCAGTGAATTACCTTTATCTGGAATAAATGTAGATGGGATTCCTATTCAAGGGCTATTGAGAGATTTCGATAACGATGGTTGGGTGGATGTAATTACCACAGGAAGCCGGGGACAGGTCTTTAGAAATAATGGTGATCTCACATTTAGCGAGATTTCAAATTTATTTGATGAAGAAGGAATGGAATCTCTGGCCGTAGGAGATCTGAACAATGATGGATATTTGGATCTCTATGGCGGTTATGCCATACTTTTTAACAGGCCATCTCAAATTTCGGACAAGCTATGGATCAATAAAGGAGACACTAATAAGTATCTGGCAGTTTCTCTTGTAGGAACGGAAAGCAATCGAAATGCCATTGGAGCAAGAATTGAAATATATGGAGATTGGGGTATGCAAGTAAGAGAAGTGCGATCAGGAGAAAGCTATGGTATTACCAATTCCATGACTTCCTATTTTGGATTAGGCGATTCAGAAAGTATAGATTCGATGCACATACGATGGCCGTCCGGACACATCCAAACAGAATACAATCTAAAAACCAATTCAAAAATCAAAATCGTAGAGGGAGAATGCTGGGCTCCAGTTCCTGAAATTCTTACTTCAGGACCTACCGTGTTCTGTTCCGGAGAGGATGTTACCTTGACCGTAGATGGGCAATATGCATCCTATTTATGGAATACCAACTCTTCGGAATCATCGATTACCGTAAATGCAACTGGAAATTTTAGTGTTGAAGTAGTGGATGAAAATGGATGTAAGGGATATTCACAAATCATTTCCGTGATAATTGATCCTGCATTATATCCGGTGATTGTAGCTGAGGGAACTACGGAACTATGTGATGGAGAAATGATCGATTTAGAACTTATTGATGTAGATGTCGCAGATAAAAATATTACATGGTCAACAGACGAATCCGGATATTCCATTACTGTTGGAAAATCTGGAATTTATGATGTTACCGTAACAGGTGTTTGTTCCGAATTTGAAAGCAATGAAATAGAAGTGAGAGTGAATGAAATTCCCTCAATACCTGAGGTTAGTGATGATACCATAAAAATGGATGAAGTAGCAATACTGGAAGCGGAAGGAATGAATCTGGCGTGGTATGCAACAGAATTTGCTGAGAAAGCGATAGCATTTGGACCGATATTGGAGGTAGAAGGGGTGGTCAATGACACCTTATTTTATGTTGAAGGCCGATCGGGTTCTGGGGCAAACTATAAGGTGGGAATGGAATCTCATGAGGGTACGTTGTATAGTGATAATCCCGATAGAAATGATGCTGTGCGTTTTGATGTATTAGAACCGTTTACACTTGAATCGGTTAAGGTATACACGGATTTGCCGGGAATGAGAAGAATAATTTTGTACGATCAGAACTTTAATATTGCAGGTATTAGGGAGGTGGAAATACCATTTGGCGAGAGTGTAATAGATTTGGATTTTGAAATTCCTATAGGAGAGAATTATATATTATCGACTGATCCATTGCTCAACCAGGAAGTTACAGGTAGCTTAGGCCCTAGATTAAGAAGAAGTAGTACTTCTGTTGAATACCCCTATGAAATAGAGAATGTAGTAAGCATCAAAAGTTCGAACTTTGGCCAGGAGTTTTATTATTATTTCTACGATTGGTCAATTACTTCTGGATTATTTTGTCCTAGTCCTCGAGCAGCAGCGAATGTGATAATTAAAGACCCTGTTTCAGTGAATGAAGAGGCTGTTGCTGGATTGAATATTTACCCCAATCCTTCCAATGGTAATTTTAGAATTGTGAATCTAGCCGATGAAACGGGGGAAGTTATTTATGAGATTTTAGATAATTCAGGACGAATCATATCTAGAAAAGAATCCCTGAATCAAAGAGAGGTTGATTTTGACCTCAATCTTACCTCAGGTATATATTTTCTTAAAATGAAAGAAGGGAAAAAGCTCAGTTATCAAAAAATAATTATTAGATAAATGCAAGGTTGTTTTAATCATTAAATCACTTCATTATATTGGAATCGTAATATGAAAAATAGAATAAAGCATATGAAATATTTCTTTTGTGTCTTAATTTTTGGTTTTGGAATGAGTGGTCAAGCTCAAATCATGGATTTAGAACTTTTCGCATCTGAATTTTCCAGACCGCTTGATATAGCCAATGCAGGTGATGATCGACTTTTTGTAGTAGAACGAAGAGGGGCAATTAAAATCGTAGACTTAGAGGGAAATGTTTTTGCCGAGCCCTTTATTGATTTGGATCCTGTCGTCTTTAATTCAAGCAATCAGGATGAACGTGGACTTCTTGGGATGACCTTTCATCCAGATTATGCGAACAACGGTTACTTTTTTGTGAATTATATCGACAATGATGGCAATACTATTATTGAGCGATATCAAGTCGATGCAAGTGATCCCAATAAGGCAGATGATACGAGTGGTGAACTAATTATAGAAATTGAACAGCCTGTTTGGAATCATAACGGAGGTTGTTTGAAATTTGGATCTGATGGGTTTTTGTACATCGGTATGGGCGATGGTGGAGCGGGAAACGATCCAGATAATTACGGTCAAAATCGATTGTCTTTGCTGGGAAAGATGTTAAGAATTGATGTGGATAATGGCCTCCCGTATACTATTCCTGAAGACAATCCCTTTGCCAACGATGACTTCACTCTGGACGAGATTTGGGCAATTGGAATGCGCAACCCATGGAGATTCAGTTTTGATCAATTGACAGGAGATTTGTGGATAGGAGATGTTGGGCAGGGTGCTTTAGAAGAAATAGATTTTCAACCTGTCGATAGCCCCGGTGGAGAAAATTATGGATGGCGATGTTATGAGGGTACAGCATTTACCAATATAAGTTCAATGGCTGATTGTCAGGAGAATTATGTGGATCCTGTTTTTGAAGTTGCACATCAAGGCTTTAGCGGACCATGTTCGATTACCGGAGGTTATGTTTACCGTGGAACTCAATACAGTGAGTTGGTAGGTAAATATGTTTGTGCTGATTATTGTACGGGTGATTTTTATATAGTAGAACCTGATGGCAATGGCGGATGGCAGGGAAATGAAGTAGCACAGTTTCCTTACGCAGTTTCTACTTTTGGCGAAGACGTCAATGGGGAATTGTATATAGCTTCTTTTAGTAGCGGAGAGATTTACCATATTGTTGGGGAGAATATTGTATCTACAGGTGAAATTGCCGGACTCGAATCAGTACACATTCAACCGAACCCAACGACTGACAATGCTGTAATCAGACTTAATTCAAATCAAAAAGTGGATTTGAAATTTCAACTTTTAGATATTACCGGAAAGGTCATGCTTACCAAAACAGCCAAGATAAATGGGGAGCATGAAGAGTTAATCGAAATGCAGAGCTACTCACCAGGAACGTATATTTTGAATATTTCTTCCGGTTCTAATTTATTATCCAAACAAATCATAGTGCGTTAATTGGTGTCACTATCAAAGAGAAAGGAGCCAAGAATCGATGCAAGATAAAGAGAGAATAAAAGGAGGGAAGTGGTATGTGCTGGCTGTAATAGCTATGTGTATATTGATGTTCTCGATGATCCCAATACGAGAGAATTCTAACGCATTCCATACACTGGAAGAGTGGAATAATTATTTAGAGAATATACATGTAATGCCTCCACAGGATACCATTCATTTATTTCCTACTGCAAATCAATGCAAGGGATGTCACGGATTTGACCCTAAAATGAATGCCATGATAGATTGGCAGGGAAATGATGTGAATATTCACGATGATTGGTCCACTTCAATGATGGCCAATTCCGCTAAAGATCCTTTTTGGAGAGCCAAAGTCAGTCATGAAGTTTTAGTAAATCCAGATCATAAGTTAGATTTGGAAACCAAATGCACTTCCTGTCATGCGCCACAAGGCCATTTCACTTCAATACTTAGAGGAGGCTTGCATTACACTATGGAAGATTTGAAAGGAGATACGATTGGATTGGATGGGGTATCATGTGGTGCCTGTCACATGAAATCGGAGGAGAATCTTGAAAATCTGTTTTCGGGAGAGTCAAATTACGACACCTCGTTTGTGATGTTCGGTCCGTACCAAATGCCGTTTGCGGCTCCGATGAGGGACTTTGTGGGGTTCGAACCTATCTATAGTGAGCATATCAATAGCTCCGGGATTTGCGCTTCTTGCCATACCTTGATGACAAAATCTGTGGATTTGGAAGGTGAATTCACCGGAGAGATGTTTGCGGAGCAAGCTACATATCACGAATGGCTGAATTCGGATTTTGATGATGATGGCAGTACTCCTCAATCGTGTCAATCGTGCCATATGCCTAGATTGGAGGATGACATTGTGATATCAGCTAATTATCTCTTTTTGGATCCAAGGTCACCTTATGGACTGCATGATATGATCGGAGCCAATGTTCCTATGATAAAAATGATGAAGGAGCATAAGGAATCTCTTACTATTGATGCAGCGGACCAACACTTTGATGAGACGATTGCCAAGACATTAAATATGCTGCAACAGCAGTCTTTGGATGTCGATTTATCGTTGCAGGCAATTGATAATGACACTCTTGCAATAGAGTTATTTTTAATGAATAAAGCAGGGCATAAGTTCCCTTCCGGCTATCCTTCGCGGAGGTTATTTGTTGAATTTATAGTGAAAAGTGAGGCGGGAGATACGATATTTTCTAGTGGCTTAGTAGATGATAATTATCATATTATTGGACATAATGAATCTTTTGAACCCCATTATGAAGTGATTCGTAACTCAGATCAGGCGCAAATCTATGAATTTGTTGTTGGTGATGTGAATGGCGAGGTGACTACAGTATTGGAGCGAGGATTTCAGGGTTTAAAGGATAATCGGTTGCCCCCTAAAGGATTTAAGACGGATCATTCATCTTATGATACTACTCGAATAGTTGGACGTGCATTAAATGATGTGAATTTTAATTTTAATGATGAAGGAGAGGGGAGTGGTACAGACAAAATCGAATATCGTGTAGCCTTAAATGGGTTTTCTGGATGGGTTGACGTATCCGCTAAAGTGTATTATCAGGCATTGCCCCCGCGATGGCTTGCACCAATGTTTGAATGGCAGAGTGCGGAGATAGATAGCTTTGAAGAAATGTATAAAAATGCGGATTTGGAGCCTGTATTAGTTGCTCAAGATACTATTATGGACTTGTTCGTTGAGGGCTTGTCTATAGCCGAAGCAGAGCCTAATGCCGTGTTAATTTATCCGAATCCAAGCATGGATGGATTATTTACAATTCAATCGGATCAAGAGCCTCTGTCAATCCTGGTATATGATGTAAATGGAAGAAAGCTCAAGGAAGTTAGAAGTGATTTTGATCGCTTAAATTTATCTCCACGAAATGGCCTTTTCATTATGGAAGTAAACTTTAAAGGCTCCAAGGTATACAAAAAGATAATTTGTCAATAATGCTATTTTTTTGAGGTGCTTTACCTGATCGGATTACTTAATCTTGGTCAAAATATTTTCTCTATATCCTTGCCCAAGGCTGGCATCAAGTTTAAGTGTGCTGTCTCGTCCCAGTGTGAAATACAAATGATCAACACCCTTAGGAGCATAGGCCAGAATTAGGTCGGTAAATACATTATAGGCCCCTTTCGTTTTTTTGACCGTATCGTTTAGATCGTTGTAATTTATAGCAGCAAATTTTGAGCAGTCGACTTTTTGATCTCTATGATTGATGTAGCTGCCACTTGCAATGACCATGCATCCTGCTGACCAACTGGAATTTCCTTTTCCAGACCAATGGATATTAATAGAGTGGTTGGGTTCGGTATCTAGCCTATCTGATTCTCTATCCGTTGCGAGGGTATTGTCTCCGTCCAAATCATAACGTAGCACGATTACTCCTTTCGGGTAGGGTTTTAAAGCACGATAAACTTTTTTCTCTTCTGAAATCTTATGCCACCCAAATCGATACTGATGTTGACCTTCAACCAAAAAGGGTACATCGTTTCTATCGGCGTGTTTTTGATTCGGTACAGTAGAACCCCAGAACTTAAACACCATACCGCGGATCAACAGAAGAAAAATATCATGGTTTCCTTGATCTTTATTGTAATCAAACTGCCCTTTTCGGATACCGATCAAATGAATGTCTTCAGGGTCAAATTTCCAATCGTCCAACTTCAAGGTTTGCGATTGTGGTGCAAAGCGATTGACTTGATTAATGATTGGACTTGGATTCTGTTGATAATGAGTCTTTACTTTGTTGAGCAGAGTGATCCATTTATTGAATTCTGGAGAAGCATTTGTTGCGCTGGATTGCCCCCATTCTGAAACAATGTTGTTCTGTTGCCATCTTCTGATATGTCCCCATGTACCGCTGCCAACGATACCATCAGGTTTCATCGATTTCACACCTTCAATTGTTCGAACATATTCTTGAAAAAGTCGAACTGAAGACTCTGTTACATATCCAAAAATACCATCTTTACTTGCCCTGGGCATAAATCCGGCATTAAATAGGAAGGTCTGAAGTTCCTTTACTTCTCCATTATGGGCTTTTTCGCGAAAAAAACACCATTTTGATCGGTCATCATTTCGAAAACTTACATGATCTTTAAATACTCCACCTACCCAATGATAGGGTTTGAGGAATTCATTTTTGGATTGTGGGATTTTTCCTACATCACAATTTCCCAGGGATAATGTAATCATAGTATTTAGTTTAAGATTTGTTCATTCTAGTAAAATACGAATTTATTGGCAGTTCGCCAAGTCACTTTGAGTTGCGTGCAAAGCAGAAGTATGTCATGCACTAATCCAATTGAATCTAAGGCTAAGAATTTCGATAGGTACTGGAATGTTTCCTGATTATCTTAAGATGCTGGATTTCCAACAAGGAAGACAATACACTAATATTTGCTCTTCATTCGCACATACCAAGCCATGAACAAACCCAACATCATCAGTACACAACCACTCCAAAGCAGATTAATGGCAGGGAATATTTGGGCCTGAAGAATGACATAATCTGAACGGGGTACATTTTCTGCTATTTCAAGAGGAATAGTGTAATTCGGTTCGCGAATATCTTTGGCTACTTTAAATGAAAATAATTCCTTTTGCGGATCAATACCCGCAAATCGAATATGAATTCCTAACTCTGGAACATATGCCTTGACACCCATTGGACTGGTACCTCTCACAATAAAAATAGGCTCAATTGGGTAGGAATTGCCATCTTTTATAACCATCATCTGTGCCCCAATTGCCAAATCACCTTCCAAGGGTTCATAATTGCGGTCTACTGGTTCTTTGTTGAAGCCCACTAATTTTATTTCTGCTCCTTCAAATTCGAAAGACCCATAGGTTGTCAGTTGTACATCTTGGTATTCCAATCGATCCTCTGTACTGAAAATCCGCTCAATAAACTTATCTGCTAGTCGTGCGCGCACTCCTAAATCCTCTTTGGAGTCCGGATATTTAAATAACAGTGCTCCTTGCAATCCGAGCGCTGTACGCAAAGTGTATTGCTTCTCAAATCGATCGTTTCCAACTTCCACTTCTACTTCCACTCCAAAATCATTTTCTTCAGGTACAAATTCGGTATGCTGAGGTTGGAAATTCACAGACTTCACTACAAACCAATTTTCTGAATCAGTGCGTAGTGTATCAAATACGTTAAATTCATAACTTTCCCATTTCAGGGTATCTTCAAATTCTCTTGCCCGGGCTACTTCCATTTTAGTAGGAGCGAGCGAAACGATACAAGAGAATATATCCTTGGCCAGGTAGTGTTTGGTGTCGGGATTAAAGGCTGCCACTTTTTGGAGATCGTTGGAATAGACAGAATTGGGTTGCAATTTAAATTGCTCAAGAATTTTGTTGTCCTCATCTACTTTTTTAAAATCGAGATCGTATAATCTCATTTTACCGATCAACGTATCCGATTCATACGTAATCCAATATCCTTGAGAGTAAAGAGGTTTTTCTTTTATGAGCTGTACGTAATTCTTCAAATCCTCAGGCTCAAACATGTCTTTGAATAAAAATGGATTGGTGGAGATTGTTTCTTTATTCAAGCCACTGCCTAGTAAGCCAATAATCATAAGACCAAATCCGAAGTGCGCTATTGCACTACTGCCCAATTTCAAGTTCCCTTTCAATACAGAGAAGAGATAATCCAGATTGGTGAAAATGATGAAAAATGCACTGAATCCAAGTAGATAAAATTGCCATGAATGCAACGAAAACCACAAGGTTAGACCAACTGTACAAATGGCAGAAACTAGCGCGTTTCCTCCAAAATGTTTAAGATAGTATGCTTTTCTACTTTCCCCTTTTGTCTCATTATATCGTAGAAGAATGGCAAGTCCACTGATTAATCCGATAAAGACGGCAATCCATATTTGAAATTTATTGTAGAAAGGAACCGGATCCTGAATTACACGTCCTACATAGTTTTCATCAACCATTGAAATTAAGCTATTGAAAACCGGAAATGAAGTGGGAATGCCAATAAGAACAGAAGAAAACAACAAAACAAGTGACCCAATAAACATCCAAAATTCTCTGCTGTAAATGGATTCCTCTTTCGTTTTGGATGGAATATTTTTCGAATGGTAGACTAAAGCACCTAATCCAACAGCAAAAAAGAATGAAAAAAAGGCGATCAATTGTTTTTCGAGTCCCATCTCTGTAAAGGCATGAGCACTGGTATCTCCCAAAATCCCACTTCTGGTAAGAAATGTAGAGTATACAATTAAAGGAAAGGATACCCCATAAAAGAAAACGGTTGCCTTGATAGAATATCCCGTACTTCTTGCGACTAAATGGGTGTGCAATCCAGCGACTAATAATAACCAGGGTACCAGTACTGCATTCTCAACGGGATCCCAGGACCAATATCCACCAAACGACAGAGCTTCGTATGCCCAAACTGAACCCATGACAATTCCAGTACCTAAAATTCCTGTTGAAAATAGCGCCCATGGCAGGGCAGGCTTTAGCCATTCCTTATATTTTCCTGTCCAAAGGCCTGCGACCGCAAAAGCAAATGGAACAATTGTCGAAGCAAATCCGAGGAAGGTTACGGGAGGGTGTATCGTCATCCAATAATTCTGTAGCAATGGATTTAACCCATTTCCTTGAATTAGCGAAACATAATCAGCATTTAAGAAGATTGGTATATCCATAGTGTCTCTAAGAAGGAGCATGGGATTAGATCCAAATTTTGTCATCCAATCGCCGATTTCAATATGAACACCCAAAATCATAGATGTAAGAAAGACCTCAGACATGGCAATAATAGCCATTACCGGACTTTCCCATTTTGAACCTCTAAAGATTAAAAACCAACCTAAAACGATGTGCCACATCATCCAAAGTAAGAAACTACCTTCTTGTCCCTCCCAGAATGCAGATAATGTGTATCTCAATGGAAGATCATCGGAAACGTGCTGGAATACATAAGCATATTCGTAGTATTTATGGTACATGGCAAAAAAGAGCAAACCTACTACGGTAAATATTCCAATACCATGAAGGATATAGCCAATCCTTCCAATAGATCGCCAAGAATTTTGGTAGTGCTCATTTTTAGCGTTGGCAGAGTACGCTATGGTGGAGAGTATGCTGGCAACAAAAGCAAGAATTATAGAGAAATGACCAACTTGACCTATCCAGAGGTGTTCGCCAATATATTGGATGTCATTCATGGTTATGATTTCACTCCTTCTTTAAGACTTAACTCTTCGTTTTTATACTTTGATGGACATTTAGTTAGGATCTCGTCGGCGTAAAAGACATTATTTTTTAACGAACCGGTCAAAACGATGGATTCAGCTCGTTCGATGTCTTGTGGTTTTGCTTTGGCCAGCACTACTTGCTTCTCAATGCCTTCCGAATCTCTCAAATGAAATTTGAAAATGTTGGGATCTATATCCGGACGATATTCCATGGCTTTATTTTTAGCCATTACACCCGTAATTTTAACTCGGTTTCCATCTTCAGCCATGGAAAAAGTAGCATAGGTGCTTACCTCTTTTGAGGCGGAAACCAAAATGGCTACTGCTGCAACAATCGCGATGAGGGCAACAATCTGAAACTTCTTCATATTATGGCTTTAAAATTCATCAAAAGATACTAAAACTATAACGTAAAAGTACACAAAATAGCCAT
This sequence comes from Bacteroidota bacterium, assembly GCA_039194925.1. Lineage (GTDB taxonomy): Bacteria > Bacteroidota > Bacteroidia > Chitinophagales > Saprospiraceae > CAJXUU01. The sequence continues at coordinate 12,783 of JBCCVV010000088.1, read as the reverse complement.
CAGAACGGCAATGATAAAGATTCTTTAGATTTTGTCTAAATAAGAATTAGTGTAGCGACTTGCCTTTCTTCAAAAGATGCGGAAATTTCGATTTGAATCTGTTCAGACGAGGAATAGAAACACCTCTCACATAGGGTTGATTTGGGTTTCGTGCTTCGTAATCCTGATGATAATCTTCTGCGTCATAGAATTTTTCAAGTGGTTCCAACGTAGTTGTTATGTTGCCGTCAAAGGCATTTTCCGCAGTTAGTTTTGCAATGTAGGCTTCTGCAGCTAGTTTCTCCTCTTCATTTTTATAGAAAATAGTGGATCTATATTGAGTTCCACGGTCCGGTCCTTGTTGATTCAAAGTTGTTGGGTCATGGCTGCCAAAAAATACTTCCAATAAGGTTTCATATGAGACCACCTCAGGATCATAGAATACTTCTACTGCTTCTGCGTGCAGTGTTCTGCCTCCGCTCACATCACTGTAATTGGCTGTACTGGATTTTCCACCCGCATATCCTGAAACTGCTTCTGACACTCCCTCTACAGATTCAAAAATAGCCTCAACACACCAAAAGCATCCACTTGCAAATACGGAAGATCTTTGACCAGCAAGATCAGCTTTCTGTGTGTATTCCTTTTTGATTTCTTTAGGTGTCGATTCCAGATTGCTGGTATTCGCAGAGCAGGTGGAAAATGAGATAGCAGTGACGATAGTGAAAAGTATGTTTGACATTTAGATTATTTTTATTTCAGTAATAAACTGCACTTATGGTGAGTTGTTGTTTCTTTTTCTCACTTAACGGCAATTTAACGAAAAAATGATTCGTGATCGGGCCGTGGGTGCTTGAATTGTTGGGATGTGGACATTTGTGAGGAAAAGGTTTGATTGAGATGTCTGGTTCATAGAGATGGTAGAAGAGTATCGTTTATACGATCGCTTTGCACTCATGTTTATTGACTTGATGTGCGTCGTCGTTTTATACGCTTTGCTTCGTTTACTTGTTTATTTATGTGTTGTGATTTTTGGTTGGATCGACTACTATACTTTATTTTGATTAAAAAAAATAAACCCCATAAACCGTATAAACAAGCAGGTCGCTGACCGCTCATAAACCCTGCGACATGGTGCCTTAAATCTTCTTCAAAAGATCAATCAAAAATGCATTCAAGTTGTCGATGGACTTTTCTATTTGCCAATTGTCTCTATTTCTCGGTTCAACATAATTGGATATGGCTCGAAATTGGTGGGCATGTACATCCATAATTCGACAAGCGTAAAGAAACCCTGCCCCTTCCATACTTTCAATATCTGCTGTATATTTCGATGTGATTTTTCTAATGCTTTCTTGAGAACCGTGAACCTTATTAACAGTAAGTCCCGATACCTTTTTCAGTTCTGTTTTGAATTTTGGTTTTGTGTTTTTGATCCATCCGGCTTGGTAAGGAAATTGATTTTCATCAGTCAGCCCCAGATCAAATACATCTGTGAACTGTCCATCTTGTTCCTCTACACCCAAGTCTCCATATCGATCTGCAACCACCTCTACCACTTGACCTAAAGACAAACTGGGATAATATGATCCAGCCAATCCCACATTGATCGCAACATCGGTTTTTTCGATATCATTATAACGAGCAAGAGCAAATGCCGTTTTCAATGCACCAACTCCGGTTACCAGCGGATATATCACGTTTTCATTGAGTTGATATTCGAAGAAAGATAGTTTTGTAGCGTTTGAATCAAGAAATTGAAGCAGAGGGGCTATTTCGAAAGAGGTGGCAGAGACTATAAGAATGTTCATTTATATTTTTTATGCGCTTATTGTAACGACTTGTTTATATACTCGTTATTTTTTATGTTTATCAACCCGTTTGGCTTTATATGTTTATATAGATTGCAATACTCATTATACAATAATGGATATAAGAATTTTTTGGTTATCGAAAAAAATAAACGCTGTAAACCCTATAAGCGAGCAGGTCACCAACTGCTTCTAAACTGACCAAAGGAACTATATCACAAGACCTCAGCCTCCAGGTTACATTTAATAGTTATTCCATTTCTCAATTCGTTTTCGATACTTTGCTTCTTCAAATTTCCATTGTTTGAGATTTCCCTTTTTTTCTAATTCTTCTTCTAATTCAAGAGGTAGAAATCCGGCAAAGAAATTAATACCGGTTAGTGCCTCCAGCTCATCTATGCTAACTATATATTCTGAAATTCGTTTTTCACTTTTTTCATTAGGCATTAAAAATGCAATCGCTTTTTGTTCGGGAAGTTTTAAATCCAGAATGATCTTGAAAAATTGATGAGGGACAGAGACTTCATTATATCCGATCTTTTTATACTCCACATTATCTTTTATGATCGGACCGGTGACTATGTATAATTCATCATTATCATCAGCCCAGTTTCTTACGGTTTCTTCTAATTCTCTCCAGATGCCACCATTAAACTCTTTGAGTTGTGGTGACATGTTGCTCATGTAAAACGACTCTCTCATGGCTTCTTGACTAAATGCCATATCACCTGCCGGGGCCAGATGCCCTCTTGTATAACCCGAATGTGAATAGTCATTATGTTTGGCCGATAATGTAGAAACAGATTTGTCCTGGCTAAATTTTTTCGCCCGTTTTACCCGCGGTTTACGCAAATTATCTTTCGTTAATTTGTAAGCAACCCATTCTGCTTGTTCGTGCTCTTCATGGTAAGACAGGGTATAGTGCTTGTGATTTATAACTTCTCCAGTGGTTGATTCCGGATGAAAGCTGATTTCGATATTTTCTCCTCGTTGGTCGGAGAGTTGTACATTATTTGTGGTTGTTTCAACGGAATCAAATTCCCAAGAATCGGCCTTTACATTGGAAAGGATGTAGATCATTACGCAGATGCCAATGAAGAAAAATACAGAGCGTATCAATGTAGTTTTAGAAGACGAGCTTCCTCCTTTTGATGATCGCATTCCAGAGCTATGATTTGTTCGAAATTTGGCCACGATATATATTTTAAATATTCATATAAAACGATTTATTGCATCTGGGTGTTTTATTTTCGAAATCTTTTTCTATAAATCCCATTTTTTGATAGAGTCCAATTGCTTCCACTAATGGGCTTGCCGTTTCCAATTCTACTTGCTTATAGCCATTGTGCTTGGCAATTTCGAGTAAGTGATTTACCATCCATCTTCCAAGTCCTTTGCCCCGGACAGAAGGGAGAGCATACATTTTTCTAATTTCAACAACTTTATTATTGAGTGGCATGAGGCCGTAGGTGGCAACAACTTTATTGGCGTATTCCACAACACCGAAATACCCATCTCTGTAGCTATCTTCAACAGCGTTCAAATCACTATCCACACCATCTGGTTCGGGTACCAGGCCGTATTCCTTTAAAATCGTATGTACGAGGTCGACTACCATTTCTCTATCCGAATTAATGCCTGCTCGATACGTTAATTCTTTGGGAATCACTTGAGATGAAGGGATAATTATCATATAGTTTTTAATTTAGCGCATCGGTATAATGAAACGCCAAATTAAAGCTATGAATTCAAGAAACAAAATGGTCTTATTGATTTGCCCGCTTTTCTTGATTTCTACTCTTCTTTCAATGGGACAGTCTTCCTTTTTTTCATCTGGTGGAGCACACACGTTGGCATTGGCAGATAACGGAACTATGTTCGAGGGAATATCATCTATCTATACGAATCCGGCAGGCCTTGCCACTATTAATGATTTTGCACTGGATGTTGGCTACAACCGACGGTATAATTTGGAAGCGCTATCTACCGTATCTCTTGGTGGGGCCAAAAAGATTGGAGCGAGTGTGTTTGGCGTGTCTGTTGCTCAATTTGGTTCGTCGCTCTATTCGGAATCCAAGGCTGGTTTATCCTACGCCCGAAAATTATTTGATAATTTAAACATAGGTGCAGGGTTTAATATGTTGCGCTATTCCATTGATCAATATGGAGATACGAATGTGTTTACGTTCGAAATGGGTGTACAATCCAAAATTAGTAACAAACTGTATTTAGGAGTTTATGTTTTTAGCCCTGCTGTAGCTTCTATTGTCGAGGATCGGGAAATACCGACTCGATATGCGATGGGATTGAAATATGTTGCATCATCAAAGGCCGACATATATGTAGATATTTCTAAGACAATTAATCGGGATCCGGAATTCAAATTGGCCGTGGATTACAAGCTGATCGATCAATTTTCAGTGCGTTTTGGAGGTAACATAACCCAGGAACGATTAAATTTTGGACCTGCATATATGATGAAAAATGGGGTGGGTATCTTTACCGGATATTCGTTTGACAATCGATTGGGGCACTCGGCGGGCATTAGTTTGAGTTATGCGCGTTGAAATTGGTTATTGGTTGGGACTTTAATTTGAGCTAAGGTGGTTTTACTGTGTTTTTTGAATTTAACTTGATTTTTGGTTGGTGTAAGGAATAAATACTTGAATAGTCGGAATGCTTGAATAGTTTAAGGAGGATTAAATTTTTGATGCTGACGTTCGACTTTGATTCGTTTTTTAGCCGTTGGCTACTAAAATTATGGAGAGTATGGCCATGGAAAAGCCTATCAGTTTTTGGGTATTGAATTTTTCTTTGAAGAACAATAGGCCTAAAATTGCGGTGGCTAACAAGATGCCTACGTTGTTGATAGGGAAAGCTACAGAACCGTCCATACCATTTGCCAGAACGGCTAATAAAAAGTAGATGGAAAAGAAGTTTGGGATACCAAGTCCAAATCCGGCAATGACCTCTTTCCAGCGATACGTTGTTTTATTCTTAACGTAATCAAAAAGGACAAAGAGGATTCCAAAACATCCGGCAAAGAAGAATAAGGTGGCAATGAAGTCGATGTCCAGACTACTGGCCAAACCGACTTGATTTACATAGAAGAGCCCTCCATCTACAAAGCAGCTGCCGATGTAAGTACCAATCGGGAAAATCCATAACCAAAGACTTACATTTTTGGATTTGGAAGTTTTTGTAGTTTTATTAAGACTAATGACAAAGATTGAAGCGATGGCCAGTACGATTCCAAATATTTTCACAAAACCTGCCGATTCTCCATAGACTAAAATCGCGAATAGGGTGGGAGCGACTAATGACATTTTTTGAAAAATTGAACCCAATACCACTCCGAACTTTTGCACCGTAACTGCAAAAAGATTGAAGGTTACAACAAACGTTAGACCAATTAAAATGGCGGCTAGCAACCATTCTTTTTCCAATACTTCGGGAGTTACGGCGGGTTTGCCCATGAAGACGGAAGCAGTTAAGGCACACACGAAGTAATTGATAACAATTGCCTGAAGGGTTCTGACATTAAAGATTTCAAATATCTTGAATACTACACTGATGTATGCATTGAAAAGAATACAAATGAGTAGTAAAAACATATCGAAGGTTTGGAAGATTGTGGTAAGGTCGCAAAATTAACAATGTCATCTTACCAATGGATATAAAAAAAGGATGTCTGAGGGTTATCAGACATCCTTGGGTTTTCAATTGGTTCGATTTATTCGAAAACTACTTTTTGAGTAGCCACGCCCTTATCAAAGAACGCTTTTACGAAATAAATACCAGTTGGTAGATTGTTTCTTTGTATGGTAATGCTTTCAGAATTTACATTTGTTCTTCTTGTCATAAGCTGTCCGTCGATGGCAAATATAGCAATAGATTCGATGTTTTCACCTTTTGCCTCTACTTTAATATGAGTAGCCGCAGGATTTGGGTATACACTCATGATCGATGGATCAAGATCGATGTCCTCAACACTGGTGATGTAATCCGCAGCACATGGAAGATCAAGTGCGATGCAGGCTCTAGGAGCAAAGTGGTTTATTATGGAATCCATATAAGTTGTTCCTTTTTCAAACGATGCATCCGGATTATTTGCTCTACTGATTAAATCCCAGTTGCATTGCTCTATAGGTGCACCACCACATTCAGCTGGTTGTTGAGTAGACCAGAAGGCAACATCCCACCAGTCCCATGGAGAACTTTCTTCCGCTGGAGGAGTATTTGGATCGCCATCTAGATCCCAACTTGGTCTTATAAATGGATACAATCCTTCCAATCCGTTATTGTTTTGATTTGCCGATGCAGTCCATGGATCATCAAAAGTGGCCTGATCGAATATATCATTTAATCCCAATGCATGAGCTGTTGTTTGCAGATCAAAAGAACCCGATACTTCTACTACTAAATCTCCTGTTGTTGGTACAATCAAAAAGTCAGTATTGTAAGGAGCAAATGGATCAGTAGGAACTGCATAACTCAATATAGGAGCATCACCTTCTGTTAGCCAGGTTGTATCACCAAGTGCACCACCCATATTTACCGTAAGATTAATATCATTGGAGAATCCAACGTGATTTGGAATATTGATTGCTGCCTCCATTTCCCCAAATGGATCTCCATGCACTGCCTCAATCACCATAGGGACCTGAGCAGAAGTGATGAATTTTGGAAGTACTACGTCTTGATACTCATCGATTGCACCTGCACCCAATGTGATGTATCCACCGGTACCAACTCCCCAATTCACAATAGCATCTCCACTAATTCCGTAAGGGTTACCTTCTTCCACTGATTTTCTAAAGAATCTGGTAGCTGCATGAGAATCTTGAACCCCTCTGTATGCAGCATTGATAAGTGTTTCTGTTCTAACATCCTGATCCGGAGAAATTGGATTCCATCCCAATCTATAATCTAAAGATGCCACCACATATCCACGTCTTACCAACCTTTCGATCATATCTACCACATATGGGTCATTTTTATTTCCGTTGATTTGTCCATTGACCAATTGAGGTAAAAAGTTACCAGTATGGAATACCTTTATCAATGGTCTGTCCGTCACAGTATCTCCAACTGGGGTGTATACATCCAATAAGATGTCTCCAGGCAATGGAGCCCCGGTTAAAACGCTGATATTATTGGCATATACAATGTCTGTTTCGACAGCTACTTCTGTGAATATTTCATCCACATAACGTACTTGAGCATTGAGGCCAAATGCAACGATTGAGAAAAATAATAGAGTAAAAATTCTTTTCATAATTCTTTTGTTATTGTGTTTAAGTATTTCTAATTAGATTTAAAATCGTAAGTCAGTTTTACATATCCCATTCTTCCAATTCGAGGTCCTCCATATGCCTGGAAAACCAGATTGTTCAGAATATTAGAAGCACCAACTTTGATGGTTAAATTTTGCCCTTTTAGGTTGTAATTGACTTGTGCATCCACCAAACCATATGATGGAATAAATCCTGTAAATTGGGGTGAACCTTCAAACAAAAATCCCTGTATCCACTTGTAATTTACATTAAATCCAAAAGTGTTTGCCGAACCGCTTGCCAATTTCAATTGTCTGCCTGAAAAGCCAATATTGTACTTATGTTTTGGCGTGTTAAAGGCTGGAATGATAGGATCATCGTCATTTGTTTTTACCAAATCATTATAGGAATAATTACCCGCTATCTTAAAATCACCCCAATAATAATTCACCCCGACTGACAATCCTTGTGTCCGTACCTCATTGGTACTGTTGGCAGAGTATCTGTAGATATCGACATTGGTCGGAACATTACTTCCATCCTCAAATTGCACATCTGCTCCCAGATTAAAACCTATGAAATCTGTGTAGCTACTAAAATAATATCCAGCATCTACGTACACACGATCAAATAGAGTGGTACGATATCCAACCTCTATTGTTTGTACAGCTTCAGGCATTATTCCAGGAATATCAAATGAATCCAATAACGATCTGTCCAAGTTTGGATCTCTTCTAAAATCGTCAAATGATTCAAGGGTAACTACGTTTTTGACAGAATCAATATGACCTCTAAGTGTGGCTGGTCCTACATTAAAATCCAGGTATTGATCGGTAAGGGTAGGATTTCGTATCGCAGAAGAGAAAGACACCCGCAAAAAGTTGTTGTCCGAAGGAGTCCAAACAATACTTGCAGCCGGAGAAATGAGCGCATCAAAGTTTTGATTTTTATCAATTCTCAAGGTTGAACTTAATTTTAATTTATTCGAGAGAAAAGATTTCTGAAATCCACCATAAAAACCAAATTCAGAAACATCAATATTTACATCTTCTGTACTGTCTATAAATACGGTACCTTCCGACTCTGGAGTGTATAGCCTGTAGCTTGCCCCAACCTTGATGTAATCAAGAAAACTAGGCTCAAATTTATATTCACCATTGACATGGTACAGTCGAGATCGGTCAATCAATCGCGTACCACCACCCGGGGCGCCACTTGGGGCTGATCGTATTCTGTCAAATTCTGCCTGAAATTCTTCCGGATTATTAATCGGATCGTAATAGCCTACAAATTCTTCCGATCTTGCATTTGCAGCCGCTTGAGCATCAGCGTGAAAACCCGCTAACGCAGAAATATTATTAGGATCCTGTAACCAGGCAATTGCGGCCTCATTGTCAAACATTCCGAATGTACCATCATCATTGATAATCAAGTCTCCATTTTCGTCAAAAAGAACAAATTCCGGATACCCCAAATCTATCATATCTTGCTGTCGATTGGCATCGGTCCAATTGTTAATATATCTGGATCTCCACTCCAAATCTGGAATGGCGTTTTGTTGAAGTTGTAATGCCGTAAAATATGGATCATACGTGTCACCTGCATCATCCGCAGTTACGTATGCTCGAATGAAATACTTGTCTCTTTTGCTTAGCTCGATTCTATTCTGAAAAAATTCAATGTTTCTTAAGCTAAATCTATTATCTCCCTGATATACCGTGGTACCGTTGCTATATGAACTGGCGAATGTCAACGTAGGAGAATCAATCGTTTTGGAAGGCGATAATCGGAAACTCAATTCAAGGTTTGACTTTAAATTTCTAGTGTCGTAATCTACGAGATCTACTTCTCTGTAACCTCTTCTATGAAATTGACCGAGACCCGCCAAATTACTGAATGGGCTTGCAGTAGTCTGATCGAATAGGGAATTATATTCGTCACCATAGATATTTACCGCATCAAATCCTCCAGGGTTTTGTTCAGGAGTGTACTCAGCAGCTCCTATTCCTTCTTCATCCTCTGAGTATACAGGATCATAATTATCAGCTTCCCAATCATCTGCGGTTAAATAAGAGAGGTTAAGTTTATAAGCAAACCACTCATCTCCGTTTTTATTTTCAAAGGCTTGTGCCCATCTCAAGGCGCCTTCCATTAGATTCCTTTCACCAGCTTTTAAAGAAACGGCCAAACCTTGATGTAAGAAAGGATCTTTGGTTACCATACTGATTACTCCATTAAAGGCATTTGGCCCATAGAATGCTGAACTTGCACCTTGTATCAGATCAACTTTAAGGATATCCAGCTCAGATGATCCGAGAAAGTTACCCAATGAGAAGTTCAATCCTGGTGCCTGATTATCCACTCCGTCTATGATTTGTAGCGATCGAACTGGATTAGTGCTGTTAAATCCTCGAGTGTTAATCACTTGAAAGCCTAAACTGGCAGTGGTGAGGTCAACTCCTTTCAATTGTCCAAGGCCTTCATAAAAATTTGAAGATGAGGTTTCTTTTACTGCGGTGATGTCCAAGGATTCAATGGTCAAGGGAGACTTTTTTGTTTCTTCTGAAATCCTGCTCGCTTTGACTTCTACTACGTCTACAGTAATGCTTTGTTCTGTTAAAGTGATTTTTATGTTGGATCCCGTTTCGACTACAATTTCTTTTTCATCATATCCCAAATACGAGGCTACCAACGTTATTGGAAAATTCTCCATGGTTTTAACTTCAAAGAATCCATCGTAATCGGTAATGTTTCCATCTGTAGTTCCTTTTACAACGATGTTGGCACCGATCAAAGGATCTCCATTTCCTGCATCTGATATTTTCCCTTTTAGTACATTTTGGGCCTCTACAAGTGGTGAGGAAATTAAGATTAAGAGTAGTGCTTTTAACAGGTTGTCTATTTTCATAAATTAACTATTTGCAAATGATTTAATATTCCCGCATGAGCAAATAAATGTGTATAGATCTTTTATTTTTCCTAAAGATAACCCAAAAAAGGAAGTTTTTGAAAAATTATATTTTATTTATCCACCAGGAGTCCTACAAATTTCAAGTAGCAATTAGCATAATTTTATTCACTTATGAAGAATATTTGCAGAAGTTTTTACAAAAAAATAAACCAAGAGTATACTTCTGCATTGTGAATTGACCATTTCCACCGAACAATTGACCAAATTCTATGTTCCTCCAGTGATATCTACAATTCTGAGAATGGTCCTTATATCGTCATTTCCTAAAAAAATAATTACACTTGAACTACTCTATATTTTGGTTTAGAAGAGATTTGCGTCTGTCGGATAATGCAGGTCTTTATCAGGCATTAAGAAAAGATTTTCCCGTTAAATCCATCTTTATTTTTGATAAAAATATTCTGGATAAATTGGTGGACAATGCAGATCCGAGAGTTACATTTATCCATGATACCTTGAATGAGATAAAATCTCAACTGCAAAGCCACGGTTCGGATCTTGAAGTATATTATGGTGATCCAATCAAAATATGGAAAGAACTGGCCAATGATCCAAATCTCAAAACGGTTTTTTCCAATAGGGATTATGAGCGATATGCATTGGATCGGGATCATAAAGTAGGTGAGATTTTAAATGCTGCATCCATTGAATTTAATACGTATAAAGACCATGTCATCTTTGAAAAAGGTGAAATCGTGAAGGAAGATGGTTTGCCATATGTCGTGTTTACTCCATACAAACGAAAATGGTTGGCGAAATTGGAGACTCGCAAGGATTATGAAAATGCAGAGGAATCCTACTATTTTAAGTCCTATCCTACCGAGAAGTATTTTGAAAACTTTCTTCGATTTGAGTCGGTGTCACCCCCGTCGTTAAAGGATATGGGCTTTGAAAAATCTTCAATACCTATTCCAGGAGCATTGGTTGCACGGTCTGTAATTCGCCAATACGACAAACGTAGAAACTTTCCGGCAATAGCTGGGACTTCAAAACTAGGTATCCATTTTCGATTTGGAACAATAAGCATCAGGGCTAAGGCTCGGCATGCACAAAAATTAAACGATACGTACCTAAGTGAATTGATATGGAGAGATTTTTATTCTATGATTCTTCAGCATTTTCCACACGTTGAAGATCAATCATTCCGAGAGAAATACGATCATATCGAATGGCGTAATAATGAAGAAGAATTTGACAAATGGTGCAAAGGAGAAACAGGATATCCGATTGTAGATGCCGGCATGCGCGAATTGAATACAACAGGGTACATGCATAATCGGGTACGCATGATTGTTGCCAGTTTCCTTACAAAACACTTACTTATCGATTGGCGCTGGGGGGAACGGTATTTTGCTGCTAAATTATTGGATTTCGATTTGGCCTCGAATAGTGGGGGATGGCAATGGGCTGCGGGAAGTGGAACAGATGCCGCACCGTATTTTAGAATTTTTAATCCTTACACTCAAGCAGATAAGTTCGACAAGCAGCGAGAATATATTCGAAAGTGGGTGCCTGAATTCGGGACTGCTGATTATCCCTCTCCGATTGTAGATCATAAAATGGCCAGAGAACGTTGTCTGAATACCTATAAAAAGGCGTTGGCACAGGTATAATGCTGTTTATTAATTTACCCGAATCGGTGGATTGGACTTGAATGCTGCTAGAGCTTCTTCTGCTGAATCGACCAAATGTACCAACTGTCCATACGCTTTCTCCTTCGATAAATGACGGACGGTTTCGAAGAGAGTAGTGTCTTCTGTATATCTTTTCTTACTCATGAAGATCATTGGACTAATGTAATCAAAAGTCGTATAATGGTTTTGAGCTGCATCCATAAAGATCTCCTGGGTAGTACCTGCGCTTCCTGGGGCAAACAAGATGCCATGGATGCAGATTGCCAATAAAGTATCTTCCCGAATGCTGTTCGAAAAGTATTTGGCAATATGACTGGCAAAAACATTACTCGGTTCATGCCCGTAAAACCAAGTAGGAATGGCAAGGGACTCTGTAGCTTTTGGATATTTTATCAAAACGTCGTGTGCACGCTGATGAAATCCGGAATCCGTATAATGAGGTGAGTTTTTGAGAATTTCTATGGCATCGAATAAATCGCTTTCATCGTATTGCGCCATGTAAGCACCCAAGTTAGCAGCTTCCATTGTGCCCGGGCCACCTCCTGATATTACCAGATAACCTTCCTTTGTAAGTAGTTGCGTCGTTCGCGCTACTTCTGCAAAGAAAAAATCTGTTCGCAATGTGCCATGTCCCCCCATTATACCGATAGATTTTACCTTGCCATAATTGCCATATTTATCAGGATTGAGATAATCTCTTAGGGCGTCATCAATGCTATTGTCGTGAATGCGCTGACAAAGGGCTTCCACCATCGAAGGCGAATATTTATGCGTCGAAAAGTGTTCATAGATCTCTAGGTCAATTGATTTGCCGGGACTCTTTTCCTGATATAATTCTTGCCAATTGTACATGGCAGATCGGTAGGGATTGTAGATTAATTCAGGGAATTCTGGAAAGATAATGCCTCCTTTTTCTAGAATAGAAGACTTATCTTCAAGAGTCAATTTACATCCTAAGAATACTGCATTCTTCAAATCCAAGGCATGCCAGTTTATTTCAGATATGGTGAAATCGATACTTTGAATAGAAGCATTTTGCAAATTGTGTCCACTTTCCAGAAGTTCTTTCAGCGAGTGAATTTCTTTAGAATGCTGATTTTTTTGGTTTTTTT
>JBCCVV010000087.1:0-23956 GCA_039194925.1 Bacteroidota bacterium | reverse complement strand
GGTGTTTTGAATATAGATCAAATTTCTCTCTTGCAACAATATTTAATAGAAAGAGGTAATAAGGGAAATACAATTTACTACTTATTGAATTATTAAAATGAAAGTGTTATCCTTTAATTTAATCCCTCATACAGTAATAACATCCATAAATTTTGACTTCGTAGAAAAAGGAAATTGCTTTTTTTAATCCTCTTGCTTGATTAGAAAATAAGAAAACCCATCATCATTAGATCCCAAAACTTCCACAAACATCTTGGTTGGATTAATGGATGTATACTGAATTTTCTTAGGGAAATCATGGCTTAGATTTTCGAATGATAACTTCGTTTTTTCATTTGAACTAAGTATGAAGCGAATGGTGCGGCCCTCATTTTGATTTGTAACGGTCGCTTCATAGATTATTTGATCTTCATCCGCACGAATTCGAAGTGTTTCTAATATTTTTACTTGATCATGCTGAGACTTAAAAGACTTACCTGTGAATTCAGAATCACTCAGCATTTTCCAGGATTCATATGTAGTCTTGCTTTCTATCTTCCATGTGCCGATCATAAATTCCAGAGATTTAAGATCTTTTTGGGCGGTACATGAGATGCCAATAGTAATGGAAAAGAAGAGTATTATAAAGTGTTTGAAGTGTGTCATTTCTAGTGGTTTGATTGAACAACAAAGCTATTCCATGGAATTCAATTAAGATTGTATAAAACCGACACCATTATTTGAGAAAAAAGTTGGCCATATTCTGAGCGTCAAATCCATAATTTGAAGGTTCTTCTCCAGTAAATTCCTTGAAGTTTTTGATAAAATGAGATTGATCATAAAAACCTGCGAAATACGCAATATCCGTCCAATTAAAACCATCTGCCTGCACCAATTTGAAAACATTGGCGAATCGTAAAATACGACAGTAAAATTTAGGAGTAAGGCCAATATGATTTTTAAAATACCGCTCTAATGAACGCTCACTAATACCGCTAAAATTTACCACATCTTGAATTGAAACTGCTCCTTTTTTATCAATTAAGTACTGAGTTGCAATTTGACCTTTTGATTCATTATTCAACTTGAGATCTAAGGAATTTATAAACCAATCTTCAATCTCCTCCACCTTACTTTTAAAGGATCTTTGGCCGATTGCTATTTCTTTTAACGGATTTAAGACTGAAAGATTGGCACTATGAAAAGGAATCACTTGATCCGTAAGGGGATGCATATTCAGATCAAATAATAATTTTAAGGTCCAGGGTTGAAACTTAATTCCAAACATTCCAATAGTTCCTGTATTCTCCAAAAAGAAATGATTTCGAATCTGTCCTGCAATCAAGTCCTTATCTTGTAAAAACCACTCTCCTGATATGTTGGCTTTAAAAGGAGATTTATAATGAAAAATCAACTCTGGATAGCCATCTGGAATTATCTTTTGAATAAACTTTTTATCGTCATCCAAACTATCCACCAGCCAAAACGATTTGATGGTCTGTCGAAGAATGGGATTTGGTTCTAACTGTTCGTAAATCAATTTTCAATTTTCATTTCATAAACATTATTACTCCTTCCAAAAGTAAATATCCTTCCATCTTCCTTTTTGGATCTTGTTTTTTCTATCAAAATAATTCACAAATACCTGGAGTTTATGTTCCTTGTTTTTCAGTTTTTCTATGTCAACAAAAGTCACATATCCTTTCGTTTTAGATTTGGGATGACGAGTAGTTTTCCACCTTAGCCTTTCTTGTTTGACATTGTCAATTTCTACGATAAAGAGATCGTTTATTACTAGATTGAATATTGAATCTGCTCTCTGCTTTGTCTCCAGGTAATCTTCGTTATTTTTGCTCTCATAGTCCAATGGGTAATCATGCTTATTAAATCCATGCAGAAGCATTTTATCAAACTGACCCCATGAGGTGACAAATACCTTTAAATATCGCGATTTGATTGTCATACTTGGGATACTTACGCGCAATACACTTTTGTTCTCTGTAATATTTTCATCATAGTCGTAGATGTTGATATAAGGATCATAATCGATATCATAATATTCCCGATCATCCAAAAACTTCATTTTGAAGGTGCCATACGACCAATATTTCCCGATCTGATAGGAAGTTATTAAGCTGGATAAGGTTAAAATAAATGAAACGGATAAGCCTAATACCCATTTGTTGGTGTTGGACTTAATCGCAAGAAACTCTCTTCTGAACAAAAATGAAAGCGTGAAGTACTCCAGGAAAACCGAGACCCACTTCTTTATTTTGTTGATCAGAGGGCGCTTGGATTTTTGGCTAAGCATGATACGGTCAATTACTCCGATTTGTATCGTGGCAACAATAATAGCGACCATATATGAAAACCAAGCTTCATAGATAATGCTGCCAAATCCTATTTCTTCCAATACGAAATGAACCAGGACAGTAGTAATAAAAACACTGGTCATGAATATGGCAAGAAGAATAGCTAAAGAATAGGAAAGTTTTGAAAGCAACTCCAAAAAGGTGACCCGATTCAAGATGGTCGCCTGTGATTTGAGGATTCTTTTCGACTCCTCATTATTGTTTAAATTGTCAAAATTTACTCCTTGCGGGAAAGCGAAATTGATTCCTAGATAGGCCAACCAAACCGCACGGATAATAAGGTTTGCAATAAATCCAATGAGCAGAATACGAGTTACGATGTACACTCCGAATAGCGTGATGGTACGAGTAAGGCTGAAATCAATGCCCGGGTAAACGCTATAAAAAAATGACCGGATATAATCAGACAAATAAAATAATGTGTAAACCGTGCTACCCGCAATCAGAATTTCTATTTGCCAAGTCTGACCTCTTAATAGCCTTAACCAATCAGGGAGCTTATCGTATTTGTCTTTTCCGTTTTTCACGTTTTCAGGATTGCAGGTGTCTTTGTATGGCTAAAGATAAATTTTGAGTTCAAATTCTTTTAGATAAACTTGTGAATAAATCACTTTATTGAAGTGTTTTAAATACACATGGGTATGTGCTCAGTGATATGTTTAATCTTATCGTCGTGATATATTTTGTCATCATTTTTGATCAAAAATGCCGCCAAAATGAATTTTTTATCAAATCCTAACCACAGGGATTGCAATCCTGGGCTAGGAATATGAAAACCTTACAGGTTTTTTAACCGAAATTATATAAAGACTATATAGTACAATTCACTTGACAATACGTTCTTAAACCACTATTTCATTAAAAAAGCTCAATGAACTTAACCATTGAGCTTTTTTACTTTGAAAATAAGTAGGACTATGATATTTATACTACTATATTGATCATTCTACGAGGTACAAAGATCACTTTTCTTACCTCTTTTCCATCAATCCACTTCTTCACGTTTTCCAACGCTAATGCAATTGCCTCAGCTTCTTCCTTTGTTGCATCAGTAGGAATCATGACCGAAGCTCTCTTTTTACCATTTACGGAAACTGGATATTCTATACTATCTTCTTTTAGGTACTCTTCGTTGTACTGTGGAAACTGAGAATGATGAACAGAACTGTCATTGCCTAATTCGTGCCATAACTCTTCACATAGGAAAGGAGCAAAAGGTGCTAATAATTGAACTAAAGGTGTAAGTACCACTTTCTTACTGCATTTTTGTGACCTCAATTCGTTTACACAGACCATAAAAGCACTTACACATGTATTGAACGAAAACTTTTCAATGTCTTCACTTACTTTTTTAATAGTGGAATGAAGTGCTTTCATTTCTTCTGCCGACGCTTGGTCCTCATTGACAATCCATTGCTGATCCGCATAAAACAATCCCCAAAATTTTCTCAAAAATTTGGAAACACCATCAATACCATTTGTATCCCAAGGTTTAGATTGCTCTATAGGTCCTAAAAACATCTCGTACATCCGAAAGCAATCTGCGCCGTACTGAGCTACCATGTCATCTGGATTAACAACATTGAAATATCTCTTTGACATTTTTCCAACTTCCGACTTGGTCAAGATTTTGAAATCAGTTGAGGAATCTGTTGATTCATGGGTATAGGTTCCCGTAGAATTTATAAACTTCGCCCCGGCATAATCTGTCCTCCAATCCACAAATTTTTGAATCCCATCTGCATCCAGATGACTTTCAGGACTGCCGTAATTCGAAACAAAGTCCACATGAACGGGTATTAGTGCGTAATCGTTATCAGGATTGTTTTTAGCTACATCGGCGCTCACAAAAACGTTCTGATCATTTTCCTTTTCTTTCTGAAGATATAAAAACTCAATCACTCCCTGAATCATACCCTGATTAATCAGTTTTTTGAAGGGCTCACGAGTTGGCACAAGACCTTTGTCAAAAAGAAATTTATGCCAAAATCTGGAATACATTAAATGCCCCACAGCATGTTCGGTACCTCCTACATAAAGATCTACATCTTGCCAGTAATCCAAACTCTCTTTACTGGCGAATTCCTTATCGTTGTGTGCATCCATATATCTCAAAAAATACCAACTGGAACCTGCGAATCCAGGCATGGTGTCGCTTTCTCTTGTGTAGCCCTCTTCAGTATTGATCCAAGTTGTATTTCGAGCTAAAGGAGATTTTCCACCACTTGCAGGAGCAAAATCATCCAAATCAGGCAGTTCTAGTGGAAGATCATTTAATTCCATTGCCACTGCAACACCATCTTTGTCGTATTTTATGGGAAATGGTTCACCCCAGTACCTCTGTCGCGAATAATTTGCGTCTCTCAGCTTATAATTTACCGTTCTTTTGCCGATTTCTTTTACTACAATTTTTTGAATAGCCGCCTGGATCGCTTCTTTTACTTCCATGCCATTCATAAAATCAGAATTGATAATTTTACCAACCTTATCTTTTAATGTAGCTCCCGGATAATCCGATTTGTCAACTACATCTATAATTTCAAGACCAAATTTTTCTGCAAATGCTTTGTCTCGATCATCATCACTGGGTACAGCCATAATCGCTCCTGTACCATAATCTTTTAACACATACTCTCCAATCCAAATAGGTATTCGGGTATTGGTAAATGGATTGATCGCATAGGAACCTGTAAATTCTCCTGTTACCTCTTTAACCTCAGCCATTCGTTCTCGTTCGGATCTACTATTCACGTAATTGATGTACGTCTCAATTTTCTCCTTTTGCTCCTCAGTAGTCAATTCGCTCACCAAATCATGTTCAGGAGCGAGAACCATGTACGTAGCTCCAAATATCGTATCCGGTCGTGTAGTAAATACTTCAATCTTTTCAGCGCTATTTTCAATTTCAAAAAATAGCTGTGCACCTTCTGATTTGCCAATCCAATTGCGCTGCATGGCTTTTAATGCATCCGACCATTCTACCAAATCAAGCCCGGATAATAGTCGTTCAGCATAAGCCGTAATTCTCAACGACCATTGTTTCATAGCCTTTTTTTCTACAGGATGACCACCGCGCTCAGAAACTCCATCTTTTACCTCATCATTGGCCAGAACTGTACCCAGTGCTTCACACCAATTAACATATCCTACTTTTTGATATGCCAAACGGTAATTCATCAGCACATCATTTTTTTCCTTAGGACTGTAACCATTCCAATCTTCAGCACAGAAAGCATATTCCTGTGAATTAGCAGCATTAACGCCTTTTGATCCATGTGCAGTAAATATTTGTACCAAGTTTTCTATTGGTTCTGCCTGTTCAGAATCATTATTATAAAAATGATCAAACAATTGAAGGAATATCCATTGCGTCCATTTATAGTAGCCAGGATCACACGTTTTGACTGATCGGGACCAATCATAGTTGAATCCAATATTGTCCAATTGTGCACGATAGCGGGCAATGTTATCATGAGTGGATTTGGCAGGGTGAACGCCCGTCTCTATGGCATATTGCTCCGCAGGAAGTCCAAAGGCATCGTATCCCATAGGATGGAGTACATTAAATCCATTCTGCCGCTTATATCGTGCAAAGATATCTGTAGCAATATATCCCAACGGATGGCCAACATGCAAGCCAGCACCCGAAGGATATGGAAACATGTCCAATACATAAAACTTTGGTTTTGAGGTATCGTTAGTGACTTTGTACGTGTCATTTTCTTCCCAATACTTTTTCCACTTGCTCTCTATTTCTGCCGTATTATAATCCATCTTTTTTTGCTTGATTTATAAGAAGACGCAAAGGTAGGGTTTTTGAACGATTCAGATGAAAATTGTCATAATTGAAATAATGTCTTCGTTAACATATGCAGGACGGTATTTTTGTAATAAATTTAGTGATAAATCATTGCGACCTTATGAAACCAATATTGGCCTTTCTTACTCTGTTTTTATGTATTCAATTTGGAACCAGTCAAAGTATAGTCAAACCTGATAAAAAATGGGAAGGATACTACGAGATTAATTTTAATAATTGGTTTCAAGCTAAATTCAGAAATTCTACCAAAACGATTGAGGGAAAAGAATATATTGAGTTAATGTACAAAGTTGAGCCTGGTGGTTGGTTTGAAGGAAGTAGACGCTACTACAGAGAAGAAGACAATAAAGTGTATAGATACGAAGATGGAGCGGAAAAGATTGTATTGGATTTGGGACTTTCAGTAGGTGATACTATTGTATTAGAGGATAATTTTGGGGATGTATTTGAATTTTTTCCGATCCGCGTTACGGATACAATTATTTTCAATAAGCAATTGAAATTATTGGAAATGAGGGTAAGGCCAGAAAATGAAGATGTAAGTAATGTGCCTCATGTTTGGATCGAGGGAGTAGGTGATGTAGGTTTCTTTTTTGATGGAGAGTATGTTTTTGGTAATATAAATGCAAGACCAATTTTTTGCGTTTCTGATGATCGTAAGGTTTACTCTGCTTTGACAATGTGTCCCGATTTGGTATCAACTACGGCAGCATCGGATAGCGATAGAATTGATTTTTGGTATGATCAGGCTTCAAAAAAACTTTATTTGAAAAATATATCCAATGCCTCGTTGGATGTTTATTCTCTTATTGGAGAGAAAGTTCGAACTTATGATAATGTCGAAGAATACAATGGCCTAGTGCTAAACCAAATATCAATGGAAATGTGTGTTGTCGTAGTTAGAGATGGACCTAAAGTAAAAAGCAAGATTTTAAGACTATAAGTTCGGAGTTATCACAGTAATCTGGCTTAATCCACTACCAAACATTCAAACATTTTTAAAAAATCAGGATCATAATCCGCTCCATGTCCGGGCGTATCATCAACCGTAACTTGCCATGTATCACTATACTTCAATCCTCCAATTATAGGGTCGTCTGACATCATTAATGGACTGTCCAAATCGTGATAAATAATGTTGTCCCAAGCCTGATCAAAATGAACCAAAGCAGAGATGCCCAATCGAGATTCTGAAAAAGAGCCTACTTGACAATACACGCCCGCAGCTTCACAAATGGCAGCCACTTTCATGGCGTTTTCAATCCCTCCTGTCTTTCCCAATTTGATATTGATCAGGTCTGCTGCATTTTCAGCAAGAATTCGATGGGCGTCGTGATGGTCGAAAACGGCTTCATCTGCCATGATAGGGATAGGGCTTTCTGCTGTAAGGCGACGTTGATCTCTGATATTTGCGGCAGGCACAGGTTCTTCACAGTGCTCGATATTGAGGTCAATCATTGCGTTAAGTGCATAACTGGCGTCAAAATAATTCCAACCTTGATTGGCATCAGTGCGCAAAGGTAATTCGTATCCTATGGCTCTTCTAATGGCCTCTAAGCGTGCTATATCATTTTTGGAGGGTTGCTCTCCTAATTTGACTTTTAGGACAGGAAAGCCCATTTCTTTGAATTTTAAAGCTTTTTCTGCCATCTCCTCCTTTTTCAAAAGACTAACCGTATTATCCGTATAGATATCCTTTGTATTATCTCCTCCAAGAAAAGCATAAAGCGGGAGGTCCAATATTTTTGCATTGAGATCATACAATGCCATGTCGAATGCACATTTGATAGATGCATTGTTTTTCATGACCCGATTCATCATATGCACATGACGTTTGGTGTGTCTCGGATCTTTACCTATCAGATTTTTAGCAATATCCTTAGCGACAGCTACCTGTCCTTCTACAGTTTCACCGTGAATTGATCTATAGGGACAACATTCTCCTATGCCATATCTTCCATCCGATAAAATGATCTTTACTACAGTATTTCTGGCATGTGTTATGGCTCCAACCGAAATTACAAAAGGTTCATTCAAAAGTAGCCGGGTAGGGTAGATCTCAATTCGCTTGATGCTCAGTGCCTGCATTTCAGATTATTTTTTGTCCAACGAATACTTGCCCGCCCCAAGCATTCCAATACACAAGAATCCTATAGCGTACAATAGTGCAAACTCTTTTTTACCCAGAGGATCTTGTCCGTGGACAATAAAAGCAGCTACCAACATGGTAATTACCAGGGGAATAGACGCCCATTTTGTTTTGTAACCAATTAGAATCAAGAATGCGCATATCACTTCTGCGAATACCGTAAGTATCAAGGAAAGCATGGGGCCCAAGTGCAATGGGTCAGGAAATTCTATTGTTCCTCCTTCAAATAACTTCATCATTTTTGGTATGCCATGGGTAAGCATAAAACCTCCAAATCCTATTCTTAGAATCAATTTTGCAAAGTTTGATTGATTGTACATTTTGTCTTGTTTTTGATGATGATCCAATATACACAATTATCATTTATAGGGCTTTGGCAATACGGATAGTTGTGTAGAACAAATTGTATAAAACGCCACTAATCCGAGGAGGTCAAGAGATCTTCCTCTCGTTCCAGGTACTATGCGAAGCAAAGGTCTCTTGGCCTCTTGCTCATTTAGGTATAAGTGCAATTTGTTTTCACACGATAGATAGGTACATTTTACTTTTCGTTGATCAAATTATCAACTTTTTTAAAATTACTGCTTTTACAAGTAAATTATAATCCTCAAAATCTAAAAAGGAGTCATTTCCACATATGGATTTTTGTGGAGATAGGTTCTGATAATGCCGTTGGTTTCCGGATTGACAGGAACATATTTGATCGCTTCTTTAATCTCTTCAATACCATAGTTGAAGTCTTCGATATTAATGAAACCATACCCTTTGTAGTGCCCTTCTTCTACTAAAACAATGGCCTTCTCTTCCGGAGATCTGCCTTCGAGAGTAAGAAAAAAGTTTTGATCAAAAATCCGTTTTAACATGTCTATACCCAATTCAGCTCTGCTGTTGTACTCTAGTGGGTCTTCCTCCTGAACGCAGGCTCCGTAACATACCTTAGTCTTATGCAAAAAACATGGACCTTCTTTATTATGCAAAGCTGTTTTCGATTGACATAAAGTTAACTCCCGAGTCAGTCCAGCCAAATGAGATATTGCCCCTTGCTTCGAGCCATAATGGGATAATATGTGTTTATTCTTTCTCGATTTAATGGATGATTTTTCCCAGGCAAAATTTAAATAACCTCTACTGTCATAGTAATGGTGAATGAAGTAGGGATATTCACTTGTGCGCTGTGCTCTGTTAACTTCTGGCTGAAGAGCTTTAATTTCAAATGATTCGAGGAGCATGGCGACCAGTTCATTTCCAGTTTCTTCTGTTGTGATGTCCGTCACCATTCTGGCCAATCGTTCCGCCTTTTGAGTGGTTTTAGAAAAATGCTGCATTACTCTCTTCTTGATATTGATGCTCTTTCCCACATAGATTACTTTTCCATAGGTATTATGTAGATAGTATACACCAGGAGTTTCTGGCAGCGCATGTAACTTTTCCAAAGTAATTTCTTTGGGAAGCTTAGAGCTTTTTATACCTGCATTTACGATTTGATTAATCGTTTGGTCAGCATAGTCCTGATTAAGGATTTTTTTAAGCAATTCCGCTGTAGCTAGAGCATCATCTAAAGCGCGGTGTCTTGCACCCACTTCAATATTAAAATGACGAATCAAATTCCCCAAACTGTACGATCGTAACCCAGGGAATGCTCTTCTGGATAAACGCACTGTACATAATTGTCTTTTGGTAAACGTATATCCCAAACTGGCAAACTGTTCTTTCAAAAAAGAGTAATCAAAGCGTACATTATGGGCTACAAAGATGGCTCCTTCCGTGAGTTCAACCACATCTTTTGCTACCTCGTAAAAGAAAGGCGCATCTGTTACCATCTCATTTGTGATTCCAGTAATTCTGGTGATTTCAGGTGGGATTGATCGGCCTGGATTTACCAATGTCTGGTAGGTTTTTATTACTTCTTTACCATCAAAAATTACAATGCCAATCTCAGTGATTTTATCCCTTTTAGCGATTCCACCTGTAGTTTCCAAATCGACAACGGCATATATTTTTTTCTTCAATCTGCTTCAATTAAATATTGGAAAAGGGCCTACAATTTAGTGTAAATTATTCATTTATAGCTTTAAATACATATGCTATTTTTATAACATTATATTCGCCATAAATTCCTATACAATATTCAACTCAGGATTAAGAAATATCATTTACTGAATTGATTGATATTGAGATATAGTTGGTTACTTCAGGACTACCCCTGATTTACCTCCCAGGATTTCATTTTTATACGTTCCTTCTTTGTAAATTACCTGACCTGAACTATAGGCAATTGGAATATTGATTTTCTTTTTAATATCTGCGGTATTGATGATGATTAATCTATTTTCATTTTCCAATACACGTTCATACGCCAAGAGATTATTTCCGATATCCACGAAACGATATGTTCCCTGAATGAGAGCCGGATTGTTTTTACGCAACGCTGCCAGTTTTTTATAAGCATTTTGCACATCTTTTCTGATCTTAGGCTTGTGCACATAACGAAGATCTGTAAAAGGAGGATTTTTTTCATTATCAAATTGGATGTCATCCCAAACCAATGGTTTTCGATTATCGGGATCATCACTGCCAAACATACCCATCTCATCACCCATCCAAATATGCGGAGAGCCAATCCAGGTAAATTGGTGCAACATGAATAATCGCATCAATTGATAATCGGCCTCAGTTGGTGGACCTATATTATATTTGGAGTCAGCCTTCGGATTTGCATTATACTTATATTTTTTACGATTGGCCATTGATGTGGCTAATCGCGGACTATCATGAGATGCACAAAGATTCATCATGGCCTTTTTGGTGTATTCGGGATAAGAATTGAAGACACTATCCATTGAATATGCAAATTTGCCAGGATCTTGTTGTGCATTGGGCAATTGAAAATATTTTCGTGCCGGTTTGTACCATTGATAATGCATGACTGCATCAAAAATGTCTCCTTTTACCCAAGGTCTTGGATCCATCAATGTATCAGGCCAATTCGTCCACCAATTCTCACCTACGAGATAGAAATTGGGATTGATTGATAAAACATGTTTTCGAAAATCTCTCCAAAAACCCAGAGGTACATGCTCTGCTACATCAAGACGCATCCCATCAATACCGTCCGAAACATCCCCGTCACCATTCGGATCCATCCATTTTTTGGCAACACTGAATATATGTGCTTTTGGATCTTCTACCATATTTCCTTCGTATGGATGACCAGGTCGTTTTTCGGTTTCTCTTATTTTTTTGATATCCGGCAATGTCGCTACACCCAGCCATCCTTCGTATTCAAATTCATTTTCTTCCGTTGCTGGATCATCAAATGATTTAATTTCATACCAGTCTTTATATTTGGAGTTTCCTTGATTTTGAACGACATCTTTAAACGCCCAAAACTCGCTGCCCGTATGATTCCAGGAAAAGTCAACAATTACCTTTATATTCTTTTCATGACATGCATCAACCAACTCAAAAAAGAGTTTGTCAGCCGCTGTTAATTGCCAGGTATTAGGGTCGTGAGGTACTTCAGAGGCCATAATGGCATTATCACCAACGGGATCCGGACCAAAATTAACATCTGCATGACGATAATTTCGTGCATCAAATTTGTGTAAAGAAGGTGCATCGTTGAGTGGGTTGAAATAGATAGCAGTTACGCCCAAATCCTTTAAATAATCAAGTTTATCCATCACACCTTGAAAATCACCACCGTATCTGCGCATTTGTACTGTGCGATAGAAATCCAGCCCAGTGCTTTGTGCCCAGTCTTCCTGTGCATACCAATCGTGCCCCCAATCCGTTACAGACCATGTATCTGGAATTGGGTCAAACCATGCACCCTTGATATTTTCAGGAGTAGGGTCATTTGACTGGTCGCCATTTCGAAATCGTTCTACAAATATTTGGTACCAAATGGCTTCCTGTGACCAAGTAGGAGGCTCCGTAAAAGCATATTCCTGAGATGGAGTTGGTGCAGGAAGTTTTTCTGGTTTGCTGTCATTCGAACAAGAGACAAACAAAAAAGATAGAAAGATAACACCAAAACGGCCACGGACTAAAAAACACATAAACAAAAATTTTAATATGAAGATAGCAACATTACGATGAATTTAAAACTTGAGCTATGTTAATTTCTAACGAGCCGATGCTAACTTGTTCCTGCCGCCGTAAAAAAGTAAGAAGAATTATCTGACTTTAAAAAATGGTTTCACAACCCGACCTTCTTTTGTCTCAAGAAGAATGTAGTACGAACCAGATGGCAAATCTGCAACTTCCACAAAATAATTGAAATCTTCATTAAGATTTTTTAGTATCAAAACACGACCATCTTGACTAAGGACTTTAACACGTTCAATAATTTGTTCCTCAGATCGAATGTATAGATGGTCACTTGTAGGATTTGGGTAAATCTGAACATCCAACGAAACCAAATCATCCACATCCACGATTGAAAAAGAAAAATCGGCAATTACTGGAAGATGATCTGCTGCTGAAATTACATCGCCTGCTTGTAAATTTCTATCTATCAATGTGTTAAAGTCTAGGGCTGGAGTGTAGATAGAGTAAGTGTTTTCCAAACTCAATTCACTATCGGTATAAAAAATCCAGTCTAATTTACCTGGATAAAAAGAACCGTTGGGGTTTAACCAGGTGAAAGTACCAAATGTATTACTCGCATAAGGATTGGCATCGAGAAGTTCAGTATCATCCCAGTCTGGTGCAAAATCTTCACCGAATGCACCATTATTGAAGATGTCACCTGTTCGAAATGTGTGGGGTTGATTAGAATTACCAACAAAATTCATATCGCCGACAATAAGAATTGGCGTGCCTTCTTCCACGTCATAATTGCTTGATCCATCCTTCAATTCACGGATATATTCCATAATAGCGTCTACTTCTTGTTGTCGGCCAAAGTTGTTTTCGCAACAAGGAAGATGACAGTTGATCAACAAGATTTCCTCACCATTTATATCCAAATAAAAAGCAGCATTGCCATCTATAGACTCGCTAAAATTGATTGGAAATTTACTAAGCGTTACAACGTTGCCGCTATGTTTTTGATGAAACCATGTTTGCCCGGGTAGAAAGTCTTCTATGATATCACGTGTTTGTGCACTGCTGAAGTCTCTGATCTCCTGAAAGGCAATCACATCAGGTGATGCGGCTTGAAAGATACGACGAAAAGCGTTTCTCCGTGTAGGATCAAAGAGCTGATCGTTTTCGATATTATACGTCATGAGCCGGAATTCAGTACTTGTTGGACGATCCCAAATTACTTCAGGATACTCGGCCTGATTCGAGAGATCCAAATTGAATTGCATGCCTCCTAAATCGTTTGGTGCTTCATCGCCATTAAAGCCGTTATCTTCGATTCGAATAGAGATTGTAGATTCAGCCTCGAAATTCACTCCAAATTCAGCTATGGATCTGGAAAAAGATACTTCAAATTCGCTACTTGAAACAGTAGGAGAGACAACCAATCCCACAGGTGCAAAATTTACAAATTCCATATCACTTCCTTCCTCTATGGTTCCAAATCGTTCACCAAAAAAATAACGAAGTTCGGCACCCACACCATTGATTTTGAATCCAGTATTGATATTATTGTCATAATCAACGTAAATGGCCAGATCATTATCTTCTTGTAAGTTTATCTCTTTGCCAAGTTCAAATCGGAAGTAAATATTGTTTTGATCGTTGTATGCCCATATCCGTTTGATGTCGATTCCATTGCTCTGACCATCTCCAGAATCGTCGGTGAATATGGGTTCGATATTCTCCCAGTCCTCAAAGCTCCCATCAATCAATATGGTGATTTGTCCAGGCAACAAACCAGATAAAAGACACAAAAAGAATATTCCTACATAGCTTTTCATTCGCAATTCAACTTTCCTGATCAAAATGTAATTTGTAATACTTGCTACCGTCCATTTCTTCAATTCTTTCAATCTTAGAACGGTCACCATGTACGTAAACATGAAAATTTTTATCCAGTTTAATCACCGAGCGAAACGTCTTTGATCTTTTCTTGACGGCATGAGCGGAAATGTCAAAAGAGTCAGGTAATTTTACTTGTCGTTCTGCCTCATAATCATCGCTAAACTCCTGAAAGGAGGTCTTTAATTCTTCGCTTCTAAATACCTGATCTTCAAATTCTGATCGATCAAAAGTTTCAACATTTTGGAGATATTCTTTTGAACGATGCATGATGTCTGCTTCATCTATTTTCGAAGCATTATCTTGATGTTTTAACCTTTCTTTGACATACGATTTGGTCAAAGAAATGTATTGAGTAGTTGCATGATAGTCATCCTTTCGAGAAGTTACATTTAGAAAGTCCTCTCTCCAATACAAGGCATCCTTATTTCTGTTTGACTTGTCAATTATAGCGAGTTTAAATCCTTCATCTCTTTCTGTATCAAAAATAAGACAGGCTTTATCGAGTTTTTCAATGTTTATACCATCTTCAAAATCAATGGTATAATTACTTCCATCCGGCTGTAATTTTAGAAATGCATCCTTATTTTCTGATTTGAAAATGGCAACAGCATTAAGAAGTTCATCGTCAATGAGGATGTTTTCGATATATCCTACAACCAGATCGCCAGGTTTGATATT
Source organism: Bacteroidota bacterium (assembly GCA_039194925.1). Lineage (GTDB taxonomy): Bacteria > Bacteroidota > Bacteroidia > Chitinophagales > Saprospiraceae > CAJXUU01. The sequence continues at coordinate 9,021 of JBCCVV010000087.1, read as the reverse complement.
TGGATGGGAAGATTTTTCGTATAAGTGTCTGGTAATTTTTACGGATTGTTCCAATAGGGAGTTTGGATCATCAAAGATATTACCCACAAAATTATAAACCGGGTTAAGTTCTACTTCCCCTGAACTAAAAGTGAAATGAAAAAACTCAGGATCTTTGAAATTGTCAATAAAATATCTAAGCAACAATTCGTTTAAGCTATCCTCTTCCGGAGATAGAATTGTGTTGGACAATTTTATACCTTCGTCCTCTGCGGCATTACCTACCTGATGGATACATATACCATTTAGATTGGCCTCAATTCTATTAATCATACGTTGTTAGAGATATTGATTGTTAATTATGTATAATTTTAAATCGATTTACGAAGTCAAACTATGGCGCAAGATAAGTTCTTGATGATATTTATTGATACATATAGAAGCGAATTTATAACTTAATCGAAGATCATCTGTTTTAAGAATAGAGTAAACAAAACTGAATTGAAGAAGAATAGTGAGAAGGGTGTGAATGTAGCTATGGTGGGGTATTACAATACATTGCCATTTCTGTATGGGTTAAAAGGAAATAAGGATTTTAACCTCATATTGGATATTCCTTCGAAATGTATCGATTATTTTGATCAAGGTGAGGCGGATATTGCCCTTGTGCCTGTTGCTACTTTATTAAATAGAGAAGATTTTAAAATTGTTACCGATTATTGCATAGGTTGCAATGGAGAGGTGAAAACAGTTTGTGTATTTTCGAATGGTCCTCTAGACGCAACGATTACTAAAATTTACCTGGATAAAGACAGTCGAACGTCACAAATGCTGGTAAAATTACTTTGCTACAAATTTTGGAAGATCGATCCCGAATTTGAGGAATGTAATGTAAGAAATACTCAGCCTCAAATTCTGAAATCCAATGAAGCTGTCTTAATGATTGGAGATAAGGTGTTTGAAATGAGTCAACCTTTTGCAAACAAGTATGATTTAGGAATGGAATGGCAAAAATTGACAGGTCTGCCCTTTACATTTGCTGTGTGGATCGCTAGAAAAAATGTGCATCAATCGATTATTGACAAGCTTAATCAAAGCATTAAATTAGGAGTACTAGATGTCGAAGCTGTTCTATCGGAAAATCAAGGATTAACCACCAAAATTGACCTTGCAGAATACTTTAAAACCTATATAGATTATCGTTTTGATAGTGATAAAAAGAAAGCATTAAAACTTTTCTACGAACATAACAAGATCAGTTTATTTTGAGGCCTTTTAAGAAGTCCCAATGGTCTTCATAACAATGAAAAGACCATCGGGAATCAAACTACTAACTAATCAAAAATTGACTTTTTAAGTCTAATCTATAACTACGAATCGCTCCGTGTATACGTTCTTGCTTTCCGTAATAAGTTGTAAAATATAGATGCCTGGGTTTTGAATTGTCATGTTTTCTCGATTCTTCAATGAAGCGATTTTTTGCCCTTGAGAATTATAAATAGATGCATCTATTAGAGGATCACTACCTTTATATTCGAAATTCATAAGACCACTTGTGGGGTTTGGGAAAATGTTAATATGACCTTCCGGCTCTATTTCTTCAGTGGATACTACGCATTCTGCCATGGTATAAACCGTGATGTATAGGTTCCCACCAGAATGAATATAACAATCCGTCGCCGTAGTGTTGTGTCGATCCTCTCCAATTGCAGGTTCCAGTTGACCAGCATAACTCAATCCATACACCCTGTATTCATCTTCTTCCAATCCTTCGAAATTATAAATGGAATCAAAGAACACTTCCAGTAAGATTTCGTCTTTATCCGTCAATAAAAAGGCATAATGCTCTCCTGGGTCGGTACTAATATTGTTTTGAATGAATATCTCGTCTGGAATACCATCGCTTCCACATATGTCGATATCTGTTACCCATGCAAAAGATGCGGTAAGGCTTTCTACGCACTCAAAATCATTTATACATCCCGTTTTATTTATGGTCAAGAAAAAACTTTCCCCAGAGTGGATAAAACATCCAGTGGCCTCCGTTTCAAGTCGATGTTCACCAACTTTTGGGTTGAGGTCTCCATCGAAATTGATACCATAAACTCTTTGTTGGATTAGTGGCGAACCTTCAAAATCATATTCTGAATCAAATACCACCTCTTGTAAGATTTCATTCGCATCCGTTATAAGATAAGCATAATGCTCACCTGCAGCTTCCATGATATTGTTTCTCAGTTCAATGACATCAGTAAATCCATCGGTAGGGCAGATTTCTACTTCAGTTGCCCAGTCTGTAGTGGCTGTCAGGCTCTCCCGACATTCATAATTTGAAGGACAAGCATTCTTGGTAATTGTCAGAAAAAGAGCAGAGCTAGAATGGGTAAAACATCCTGAAGCCGTGGTCATCAATCTATTTTCTCCAACTACCACATTTAACTCACCGTCATAATGAATACCATACACGCGCTGAGTTTGGTCACCAGAACCTTCAAAGTCAAAACTGTGTTCCGAGGTGTAGGATTGGACAACCTCATTTTCATCTGTAATTAAATATGTATAGTGTTCCATATCTTCTATCATCTGATTATTTAGAAGAGGAATTACATTGCTTTCGCCATCCGTCGCACAAATGTCTTCAACCAGACTCCATGCAGTAGTTGCGGTATAAGTATTAATACACTCAAAGGGAGGCGGACAAGCATTTTTGGTTATGGTCAAATATTCAGAATTGCTGGAATGCTCATAACACCCACTTGCTGTGGTTAGCATTCGGTTTTCTCCAATTTCTACATTCAAATCTCCGTCAAAGTGAATGCCATATACCCGATCTTCTTCATCTCCAGAACCTTCAAAATTGAATTCGTCAGTCATAGTATAGGCCTTCACTACTTCTTGAGCATCAGTAATAAGATAGGCATAGTGCATTCCCGCCTCGATGGAAAGATTGTTTTGTAAAGTTATGATGTCATCTGTACCGTCAGAAGGACAGATATCATACATATTTTGAGCATCTATTCCTGAAACGCCAGTAGTCTCACATACAAAAGGAGGCGGACAAGCATTTTTAGTTATGGTCAAATATTCGGAATCGCTGGAATGTTCATAACATCCACTTGCTGTGGTTTCCATTCGATTTTCTCCAATTTCCACATTCAAATCTCCGTCAAAGTGAATTCCATATACCCGATCTTCTTCATCTCCAGAACCTTCAAAGTTGTATTCGTCGGTCATTGTATAGGCTTTAACAATTTCTTGAGCGTCCGTGATAAGATAGGCATAGTGCATTCCTGCCTCGATGGAAAGATTGTTTTGCAAAGTTATGATGTCATCCGTATCGTCAGAAGGGCAAATATCAAACATGTTTTGAGTATCTATTCCTGAAACGTCAGTAACCTCACACTCAAATTGCGGAGGACATGCATTCTTCGTGACAGTCAAGTAAATGTCACTGTCCGAATGTTCGTAGCATTCTGAAGCTGTAGTGCTTAGCCTGTTTTCACCGATTTGAGCCATTAAATCACCATCGAAATGAATGCCATATACTCGCTGTGTTTCTTCACCACTTCCTTCAAAGTTATAAGTGGTTTCTATTACTACTTCAAGAAGAATCTCATCGGAATCTGTTATAAGATAGGCATAGTTGTCTCCAGCTTCTGAATTGATACTATTCGTCAATTCAATGATATCTCCAATTCCATCGCTTGCGCAGATATCAATAGTGTTTTCGGAGTTACTACTGGTACTGCTTTCTTCACATACGAAACTTGGAGGGCAGGCATTCTTAGTTACAGTAAGATAATTTTCAGCATCAGAGTGAGTGAAACAGCCACTTGCCGAGGTTATAGATCTGTCTGTTCCAAAAACAGGATTAAGGTTTCCATCAAAATGAATTCCGTAGATTCTTTGTTCCATATCAGAACTTCCTTCAAAATCAAAACTTGAATTATAGACTACATCCGTCAATAGTTCATTGGCATCAGTAATTAGATAGGCATAATGCTCTCCTGGATCAAGGCTGAGACTATTCAAAAGTGAGATTTGATCAGACATACCATCCGATGGACAAATATCCAAAGAAGTTGTTCCACCATTAGTAAAAGTGGAGCTAGCTAAGCATTCAAATGGTGGCGGACAAGCATTTTTTGTGATTTCCACATACTCCAAAATGCTGGAATGAGTATAACATCCCGTAGCAGAAGTAGCTGTTCTTATGCTCCCTATTGCGGGTTGAAGTGTGCCGTCAAAGTGAATGCCATAGACGCGCTGCTCGTCTATTAAAGAGCCCTCAAAGTCGTAAGAGTCACCCGAAATTACCTCTTGCAATATCTCATTTTCATCCGTAATAAGGTAGGCGTAGTGGGTATTGGCGGGAAGATCTAATGAGTTGATAAAGGTCAATACATCAGGAATATCATCGGAAGGACAAATGTCGACAACACCAGTGCCATTTGTTAAAGTGATGTCACTTTCTAAGCATTCAAATCCTCCACCGGGTGGAGTGGTGTCACCCCATTCACCAGAGGCCCATAATTGTGAGAATTGAAAGCAGTAAAACACTATGTAATCATAATCTTCAATACCCACGCCGTCTGGAACATCAAAAGTGATTGCACCATTGAAGTGGCCAATATCACTAAGGTTGACAATTTCGACACCACCTGTGGCTGCCAGTGAATTATTTAGAAAAATGCGGACATCCGGTCCGAAAGGGGTAGAGAAATCGGAAGAAAGACGCAACTGAAGATCACCATTGTCTAATTCTTCAAGAAAAGCAGTGCCATCAATAGGGTAGCCTTCATCCATTAGTTCTGCTGTTCGCTCCAGAACAACTGCTTGTGCCTGTAGGAATGAGTTCGAGAAAAATACAATGAGCAAAATCAAAAAAATACGATGCATGACAGTTTTATAATTTATTCAATAGAATTTAAATTCAAATTCAACCCGGTTGGTTTATTAATCTTATACCTAAGTTTCTGTAAATTGGTTGTCATCAATAGTGATGTTTATAGTATTCCATCAAAGAATGTCCGCTGAGAAACATCAAAGAAGTTTCATTATTAAATGACTTCTTAGGCAAAAAAATAACCGCAAACAAATAATGCATGCGGTTATTTCTATACTCGTGAATATTTAGCTTACAAATATTCCAGTTGTTTCTTTACTTGTTCTTCCAAATTATATCTTGGATCTATATAGGCGATATTTCCATCACGACCAATTAAAAATGTTTTTGGAATACTTCGAACACCATATTCCGCAGCGGGCGCAGACTCCCATTTTTTAAGGTCACTTACATGTGAATCCCACATAAGATTATCTTTTTTGATTGCTGCCAACCATCTTTCCTTGGATCGATCCATGCTCATCTTAATTTTATCATCAGTACCTAATCGCTGCTTGGTTCTAGTATCCAAACCATCCAATGATACGGAGAAGACATCAAAGCCTTTGGATTTGTATTTATTATAGACTTCTACAACGTGTGGATTAGCTTTTCGACATGGTCCGCACCAACTTGCCCAAAAATCCAATAATACAACCTTGCCTTCCAAATCGGAAAGTTTTCTTGTTTTTCCATCGATTCCCGGAAGCGCAATATCAGGAGCTGGTTGGCCCACTTTTATTTTTTGACTTGCCATCTGCGAAGCATACTGTCGTTCTACCTGAGATACTTTAGCTTTGAATTCCTGAGCTATTTTCTGGTCAGGATATTTTACCGAAAGCTTTTCTGAAACTGCCTTATGCACGTTAAGAAACTCAGGTCTAAGCCTGAACATTTTATTAGAAACCATATAACCAATGAGAGGGTCAAACTCATTAATGGTTTTATCAGTGAGGCCTTTGGTATCCATCTCTTTATTGGTGAAAGATTTGATAATTCCCAGGTACTTCTCAGTCAAAGGAGCCCCCGAAACCATGTACGTCAACTCACCGAAGCTTTTTAAATCACCTTTTATGTTAATCGCTTTTTCATTGCCATCTATAATTAAATCAGCAGATTTTGCTCCTGCTCTAACCCTATAGATTCCGGTTTTCAAACCTTCCGGGAAATTGAAGTCAAATGATCCTGATCCATCACTTTTGGAATTCATGAGAATTTCGCTGGTATTATCAGCACCCAATCTATCCAAATAGATGCTCATGTTCGCCGCATCGCTTATTGTCCCTGAAACAGTTGTGCCTTTTGGATTACCAGCGCAGCTCGCCAATAAAATTCCAAAAAGAACAAATGATGTAAATTTTAATAATTTCATTACGTCTTACCTTTTGGTTGTTTAATGAGTTACGAAAATCTATTTTTTCTAATAAATATCCTCGGTTTATACTTATTTTGATAATAAATTAACCTTTTCGAACAGCAAAGATATAGAAAAATCGTAATATGTATCTTTAAGTTCGTTTGCCTTCACTTTATTCCATTTCTCCGTGCACACTTGTTGATCAGATCATTCCACTCCTGGTTAAATAGTTTAATGCAATCCCTGTTCATTTTTCTCGTAAAAAGTATAATCAAACTTCCCCCTTAACTAAGCCACTCAACAATTCAACAATTCAACAACTAACCAACTCACTGAATCAAATAATTCACTAAAAAGAAAACCACCAGATAAATCCACAGTGCATCCAAAAAATGCCAGTATATATTAAAAAGGTCAAGCCTTCTTTTTTTCTTTAGATCGCTAAAATAGATCAAAACACTTACCGGACTCTTCATTTTGCGAACAGCATTGATTACAAAAAGGACAAGGAAAGGAATACCCGCAACCACATGGAGAAAATGCAAACCTGAAATCAGGTACATATAAGATGCCATGTTATTGTAGTTGATGAAAATATCGCTATTCTGGAGTTGTTGCCAGGCAAAAATCTGAGCTACCAAAAAGGCAATTGTAAGCAAAAGTGTCACGACTAAAGCGATTTTATAGTTGACCGTATTGTCTCGTTGATAAGATTTTTTGGCCCAAATCAATACAATACTACTTGCCACCAATAGTAAGGTGTTAAAATAAAATAGGGGAGGCAGCTTAACCGGAGGTATCCCTTGTTGGAGTCTGTTGTATAAGTAGGCTCCCGAAAAACCAAGGAATAAAGCAGTAATCCCAGCCAACGTCAGGAACATTATTATATAAGAGGGATGAATTAAAAAATTCCTTTCTTTTTCCATGTACACAAATGATTCTCCAATATTTATGAATACTTAAACGAAATCTTCCATTTTTAGTTTTTATGTTCGTAGCAAATTATCGAGGTATGGAAGTTAAAGAGCAACGAATACCCGTTCAAAGAACAGGTGTGTATTTTCAAGCAGGAGATCAGGAGAGTGCAATGGTCCATTGGTTTGTTTGTCACGGTTATGGTCAACTCGGAGAAAACTTAATTCGTAGATTCGATCGGTTGGTGGAGAGAGGGCATGCTGTGATATGTGCTGAGGGAATGAATCGATTTTATTGGCAGGGTGTGGGCGGACAACCTTCAGCAACCTGGATGACGAAACGATTTCGATTGGATGAAATTAAGGATAACAACAACTTCCTGTCTCAGATTTATGATCAACAGATAAAAGTAGGAAAGAAGGTCTTGTTAGGCTTTTCACAAGGAGGTACTACCATGTGGCGTTGGATTCACGAAAAGAGACCCGATTTTGATGTGTTTATAAATTATGCCGGCTGGATGCCAGAGGATATTGATCTCTCTTCTTTGAAAGAATACCTTATGGATAAGAAATTGATTTTTACCTATGGGAGTGAAGATATGTATCTTACCGTGGATCGAATCAAAGCATTTCAAGAAGTCCTGGATCGTTCGGGGTTGCAGGTGGATATCTTGAAGACAAATGTGGAGCATAAAGTGGAACGAGATGTCTTAGACCAACTTTGCACTCAATATCTTGATTAGTCTAATATGCCTGTTTTTGGCTTGGCTCAATTATTGCAATTTTAAAGTAGTTTAGTGGCTCGACTTTTTGATTTCTAATCAATAATTGTATGTTTGCCGCTTCTCATCAGAGATGTTACTGTTCACGAACTCTTTAAACATGGAAAAATCTGAGTATGATTCGATACTATACAAAGACATATCGCCGATTTATGGAGTTGGAACGAGAAGAAGATGCTGCGTGGATTCACATTTCTCAACCATTTGAGCAAGGAGAATTAAGCGCATTTTCCGAGACCCATGACATCCCGTTAGATTTTCTCACCGATTCTCTGGATATAGATGAACGCTCACGATATGAAAGAGAGGAAAATGCCAATCTGATTCTGGTTAATACACCTTTACTCAATGAGGAGTTAAAAGATAATGAAGCGATTTATTATACTGCTCCAATAGGAATCATACTAATCAAAAACAAGATTATAACCATAACCGGAAGAGAAAATCCAATAATTGAAAAGTTTTTGGAGGACCGTGTAAAGAATTTTGATCCCAAAGATCCGAAGCTTTTTGTGTTACAAATATTTGAACAAAATGTATTGCGTTTTCTTGAATGTCTTAAAAAACTCAACTTGAAACGTAACCTCATTGAACAGGAGTTGTACAATTCAAGCAGAAACAGAGAATTAAAACAATTACTCCGGATCGAAAAGAGTCTGGTCTATTTCGTGAATTCTTTGAGCGCCAACGAACTTCTTAAGATGAAAATGAAACGAACAGATCTTTTGAATATTCGTGAACTGGAATATCATACAGATCTATTTGAGGATGTGATCATTGATAATAGTCAGGCGTTAGAAATGTCAAATGTGCATACCAATATCCTTGCAGGAACGATGGAGGCATATGCCTCAATCATATCGAACAACATGAATGCTGTTGTAAATCGTTTGACGGTCATTACGATTACTTTAATGGTACCGACACTCGTGTACAGCTTTTATGGTATGAATGTCGACTTACCAGGGAAAGAAAATCCTTACTCTTATATTTATATTTTAATAATATCGTTTATCATAGTTCTTGGATTATTGTATTTTATCACTAAAAAAAGGTGATTTACAGACAGCTTCGGATAGCTAAAATAATCCTGTAAAATTTTGC
>JBCCVV010000086.1:0-24319 GCA_039194925.1 Bacteroidota bacterium | reverse complement strand
CGGAGAAGTCACGGGGAACCACCGAGTGTTCTTTTAAATCGCAATGATGCGGAGGACACTAAGTGGTTTCACCGAGTAGCACGGAGAAGTCACGGGGAACCACCGAGTGTTCTTTTAAATCGCAATGATGCGGAGGACACTAAGTAGTTTCACCGAGTAGCACGGAGAAGTCGCTGAGTATTATTTTTCTCCGTGGTCCTCCGTGTCTTCTCTATTAAATCTCCGTGAAACAACCTTGTGTTCTTAGTACTACAGATCTTTTAAAAACACTCACTGATCTTCAAAGAGATCCAGTTGATCGCTCTGTTTGCGTTTTCGGGCTGTTGTCTCTCCCATACCCTGCAATTCCAGATCCTGGTAAAAAATGTAATCGTATTCCTTTTTCAATCGTTCGCCTTCTGGCTTTAGTAATTCGAAATCTTTATTTCTTGGCGATTTAATACCTATCGAAATGGGATAAGCATTAAAATCCGAGTCATCGAAAGGGCGCATCATTGCTGTCACTTCTTCCAGTGGTGTATCATTGCTAATCCATTTTTGCTCATCCTCTTTTGGAAGAATCAACGGGCTTCGGTGATGCGGTATCTTTTGTAAAAGTCCGTTTGGCGGTGTAGTAAGAATGGCAAAACTCGACGTCACCTCTCCAGTTTGCTTATCGATCCATTCGTCCCAAACACCCGCCATGGCGAAAGGCCTTTTTTTTCCTCCCCGATACACGAGATAAGGTTCACTAAGTTTTTTAGTGGTCGTCCCTTCTATAAATGCATCAGCAATCACCAAGCAACGTTGCGATCGAATCGCTTTTCGAAACATGGGTTTGGAGACGATGCCTTTGGCCCCATTGTATTTTGGATCATTTTCTTTATTGTGATCGCCCTCACTTCGTGCATTGATAACATACATCTTCTTCTTGGCCCAAAACGGGGTAAAACCAAACTGAAACATTTGTACTTTCTCGGGGTCTTTATTGGTAATGACCAAAGCATTTTCTCCCGGACTGATATTCGGGCTCAAAGTGAATCTATCCAACACTTCAGAGACATCTACTTGAAATTCTCTCTCTATTATTTTCAGTTTGCTGACTACAGCGTATCGTCCACACATGACTAGGTTTGATTTAGTTCTACAAATTTAGATCATAACTCCCGCGTTTTCACATTTACAACTACTTTGGCATCAATTAATGAAACAGATTGCATGTAACTACTCAGGTAATGAAACTCGCAATACTAATTTTGTCATCATTTTTGGTCAAAAATGCCGCCAAAATTGGGTTTTCAACCAATTTCTAGCCCTGGGTTGCAATCAAGGGCTAGGAATATTAAATCCCTTCAGGATTAATTCTTACAATAAATGAGCTTCTGAGTAGTTACGATTATACCAATTCCCTTTTATTGAAGGTCGTCAGATTAATCACTAAAGACGTTAAGCTCATAAAGTATGGCAGTAATCTATTTTTTGACATACTTTATTGAATCTGATACAGATAGCAAAATCGATCAATTATTTCCTTTTGATGCGAACATCATTGCTCAGCTACTCTCCAGCATGTATCCATCCGTTCATGCAATATCCGTTCAATCTGTATAAGATCGTCATTTATCGTCCGATAAAAAATGATGTGTCTATTGATTTTCACTCCTTTCACCGTTTCAGTTATGTTGGAATAGTTTCTTCCTAAAAATGGTTTTCCTGCCATTTCGACACATTTATCTACAAGGTCAGAATAATATTTATCTGCTTGCGTTTTAGACCAGGTATCAAAAGTAAAATTCCATACGTTTGACAAATCCTCGACTGCTTTGTTGGTAAATTGATATCTATTCATTTAATGATTTTAATTTTTTGAGTTCTCTAAGATGCATGGTTGGCCCAAATCCGGAAGCCACATTACTGTCGATCCCATCCTGTATAGCCTTTTTCAACGTATTTAATTTCCCCTCTTCCTCTTTAAGGAGTTGTAAGCTCGTTTGCACTACCTCGCTTATATTTTTGAACCTCCCTTCCGCCACCTTGCGTTTGACATACTCATCAAAATACGTACCGAGTGTGATCGATGTTTTTTCACTCATATCTATTGATTTATTAGTAACAATTTCCATTTGCTATTTTTTTAGGTTCCTTTTAAAATGTTTTATTTTCCCAATGCTAAAAAGCTGTAATTCTTCCCTTAAACTGATTTCCATACTTATTTACACACAACAAAACCTTCTCTTAAGACAATGCATGCTACTTGAGTTACGTGTTCAATCCCATCGCTTTCGACGGGATCAAACACGATCTTAACTAACACGATGTCAAAACCTAAAAATGAGAGGTTATGCAGGCATGACAATACTTTTGTAAGAGTTAAAGCTTCATTCTTTACAGGTATATCCCTTCTAAAAATCCACTTTTTAAGCAGTCCGATGAGCAAGTACAATGGGCGGTTCGCCATTAAAAGGGTTCATCATACCTCCAATTGTCCTCGCTCCAAATGTCGAAGCTCGATATATACTCCGACTTCCGTATTTATTGCGAATCCTATCCATTGCCTGATACAGGCTGGACGTTTTTCGCGCATCTTCAAAAAGACTCATTTGGTAATTTCCAGTAACCAGGCTACTGAATCGCACACCTACGAGTCGTATCAATAATCGTTTCGAATACAACTGATCAAACAGTTCCAGCACCTTAGGTATCAGGTTGTGATCGGCTGCGGTATATGGTATCTTCGCTTGTTTGGTATAGGTATTAAAATCTGAGTAACGGATCTTTATCGTCACACACGAAGTAAGCTTCTGACCATTGCGAAGCTGATAAGCCAGGGTCTCTGCCATCGCTCGAATGATGGTCTTGAGCTTATGCACATCCGTGGTATCCTTTCCAAATGTACGCTCATTTGATATGGACTTTCGTTCGTGATATTGTACCAATTGGGTATTGTCTATCCCATTTGATTTGAGCCATATCGATTTGCCATGCTTTCCAAAGACCGACTCCATCATCTCTACGGGCATTTGCTGCACCGCCTTCACCTTCTTGATACCCAGATGACACAACGATTGGAAGGTCTTATCTCCTACCGAGGGGATCTTTTTGATGGATAGTGGCGCCAAAAACGGTTTTTCATAGCCATCGTCTATCTTGATCTGATTGCATGGTTTGGCCTCTCCTGTTGCCACCTTCGAGACCGTCTTATTAATAGACAATCCAAAGGAAATAGGAAGGCCCGTCTCTTTTATAATTTTCGTCCTCAGTTCGGATGCAAACTTATAGCACCCGAAGTATCTGTCCATCCCTGTGAGATCGGCATAGAATTCATCAATACTCGCCTTCTCCAAGATGGGTACTTCGTCTTTCAGTATATCTGTAACCGCCTTCGAATACTTGGTATAGGTACCCGCATTGCCTCTGATCACAATCGCTTCCGGACACAACTGCCTCGCCATCTTCATGGGCATACCCGAGTGCACTCCATAAGGTCGCGCTTCATAGCTGGCGGCCGATACTACCCCCCTATCTCCCGTACCTCCCACAAGAATGGGTATATTCTTAAGTCGACTATCCAACAGCCGCTCCACAGACACAAAAAAAGTATCTAAGTCAAGATGTAAAATGGCTCGTTTCATCGATCCCAGGCATTAAAATGGCCATAGAAATTCCTCCTTCCCCACTACAGCAAGTATTATGCAGCAGGCAATTCTGAAAACCTCCAGGACCATCAATTAGTTAATAATACAAATATACGTAATATTTACCAATAAGTGGTAATAATTACGAAAATTTATTATATTTACTATTCTAAAGCATTCATTTCTATGAATTTACCGATACAATGCAAGCGATTAAGACAGGTTCGAGAAGAACTCAACCATACTCAATCCTCCTTTGCCGAAGCTCTCGGCGTGGGAAATTCCACTACTGAATACGAACGTGGACGAACCAAAATAACGGGAGAATTAGTACTACGCCTCTTAAGTGATTTTAACATCAATCCGCTCTGGCTCTACGGCGAAAGCAAACAAAAACACCTCGACCCAAGAGCCAAAGAAGCCAGCCCAAGTGTAGTCACGGTGGACAGCACGGGATTTGAAAATATACTTATGGTAAGTCAAAAAGCCGCCGCGGGATATGCCGGCAATCTCAACGATCAGGAATACCACAAACAGTTGCCTGCATTCGCCTTCCCCATTCCCGAATACCGAAATGCCACGTTTCGATGTTTTCAAGTAGAAGGCTATAGTATGTCACCAACCATTCTGCCCGAAGAGTGGATTATTACCAAAGCACTTGAAAATCTTGGGCAGATCAAGAACAACAACATATACGTCATCGTAGATACGGAAGGTATTCGAGTCAAACAAGTCTTCAACGATGCCAAAACACGCCAGCTAGCCCTCGTCTCTATTAATAAAGAATACGAACAGGAGTTTTTAGAATACGACAAAGTAATGGAGGTGTGGGAATTTCATAGCAAGATCACCAAAGAACTGGTCGTAGACGCCGAACAATACAAACTGGATACCATATTTAACGATATAAAAGAAATCAAGGATAAGATTATTGGAGATCAGGAATAAAAACCTTTGTAAGGCGGGTTTAGGGTACAAGGCGAGACAGGAAACTTACCCCCTATACCATATACCCTATACCCTGTACCCTATACCATAAAATCAATTCACCCCAGCTTTTTCCAGAATAATATCCAGAATCGCCGGTTGATCCCCCACAGCCATATGGCCGGCATTGAGCACTTTGACCCAGCTCAACTGACCTCCATCCTGCACAAAACCAAGGACATGATTCACATTCGGAACTCTCCATTGCTTCTGATCCTGCTCATGATATTTCTTGGCAGCAGATGAAGTCAACGTCTCCAACCAGGCTTCCGTACCCAAGAAATTACAATCTTTGGCATCATTCAAGCCATTGATTACCTGAATTGTAAATCCGGCATCATCCAATAAGGTATCGATTGTTTTTACAACCGGCTCATCGATATGCGGTGCATAATTATCGGATACAGTTTTCGACCAATTCAGCGTCACCTTAGGAGCTGAAGGATCGACATGAATGGCCTTTCTCACATCGTCGCGGTTTATGTAATCGTATACCGGACCAAAAGGAGGATCGTAAAACTGGGCAATATTGGTCATATACATTCCACACAATTCGTGGATCGCCCAATTCAATCCGCTTTTGTCACCGGCGAACTTTTTATCGAGATATGCTTTCTGCTTTTTTGATATTAACCCATGGCCATAGGCATACTGGGTATCCATTGTCATTTGCGTCTTGGGATCCACCCATGCATCCAGAAGCACAACACTTGCCAAATCAATATTTGATCCGCCATTTTTATTCGCCAGGTAAATATTATTGGCGATTAGTGGAAGGTAAGTACCTGCATAGGACTCTCCGGCAAGAATGATTTTATTTTTTCTAATCTCAGGGTGCTTGTCCAAAAAGTTTTGCAATGCATTGTAATATTCCTCTGCTCCCTTTTGTGGTGTCTTAGGTACGTTATCATCATTTTTGGCAAAAGACAGGGTTACACTAAGCGGATGCTCAAAGATCATATAATTGACCTTATTGTTCCATGCCCAGGGTCGATGCTTCACGGTTGGAGGATCCAAATTTGGACTGGCATCTATGATTTCATAAGGTCCATTTTCTGTAAAAAAGCCCCAAAAACTGCTTGATCCCGGGCCTCCGTTTGTCCAAATCACGGTTGGGCTATTTTCATAATCTTCGGTACCAACAAACCAATAGAAGAGGTTCTCACTCTCGTCCGTAATTTGATCTTTGGGAACAATGGGAGAATAGCCTGCAAATTGCACGTTTGTCAATTCTCCAATACCTGGCAATGAAGTTACTCTGTCATTTAGCGTACCGCCACCGGCAGCCGCATTCGAAATACTCATATAAGAATGATTTTTAAGGGTTAATAAAAGAAGATTGAATTGTGGCATTCAATTGAGGTGTAAAGTAGGGAAAAAATGGGGATTTGCGTAAAAGCCGAAGTGTTGTTTACGTAGATTCTACAAGGGATTTTACGTAGGATTACTGAATTTTGCATGCGGGATATGTGATTATTACTCGATGCTTAGAAATTAAGGATGGTTAGTTAATATATTCGGAACATACAGTTGAGGATGATTAAGAAAAGGAGGATTTATTCCAATGGCTACATTTCCATTAAGAAATTTCACTACCCACTCCTTTTATCCTACAAGTACAAATATTGTTTTCAATAAAAACGACTAAAGCCATGCCAGGAAAAAATTACAAATTAGAAGAAAAACTGGATAGATTAGAAAACAATTCTTATTACCGGATATTCAAACTAATTCTTCCAATTCTCGCAGTTGGAGGTTTGGTATTTGCTGTTTATGACAATTATCAATCTAACCAACAATCAGAAAATATTCTCGAAAGAATAAGTACAAAGTATATCGGTAATTTCCCCACACAAATTCCTGAAATAACCAACCGAATTAATTCATGCTCAAAAAAATTAGTAATTGCTACAGACCATCCTGCATATGGCTGTTTCTCATCACCCGATGAATTTGAAGCGTACAAATTGGCAATTTTCAGTAAATTATCAAAAAGTATTTCTCCCGGATTCGAATCATTGACTTTAATTGTATACGACAAAGAAAGAAGAAGAAAAGAACTTATAAAACAGTTTGATCTTGATCCGTCAAAATTAAGTGATACTCTGTATTTTAATGATTATTTAAAGGGCAATAAATTAAAGGCTGAATGGAAGGAAAAACTAGAGGCTTTCAAAACCACAGAAAATGCCATTAAAGAAATAAAAACTTGGAATGATTTATTTAGAGAAATTGAAAAACTGAATGAAGAAATCTCCAAAAAGGTTCAAAATAGTCAAAGAGGTGAGGTATGTAATATTAACATTGACGACGAGCCTCTGCCCGTCTATTATTGGCTTTTCGAATCTAATGATTATGCATTAGTATCTTTTCGTTCATATGGAAAATTGACAAAAGAAGCAACAATTTCCACATCACACCCTCCGATGATTGAGTATGTCAACGGGATGTCCAATGATATAAAAAACAGTAAAACTAAAAATTGACAATAAATACTTTTTGAAACTAGAAATGCTGTCTTTTCAGGTGCGTTGCCCAATTATAACATGTCTACACATCCAAATTATCATAATCAACGCAAATAAATTGGACAGAAATATTCCTTACAAACCAGAAAATTCGTTAAAACTTGTATTTCCATGATCCAAATACCCTTTCCCTAATAAAACCGATATGTAAGCTTCACCAAAAAATTATTTACAAACGAGGCACCTAAGAGTTGTGCATTTACATTATCAAAAAATCGAGTCTCCGGAGCAGCAATATCCGTCATCCCTTGAGACCAAACCAAAAACAATTCAGATCCCGGTTTGTACTCATAGCGCAAAACAAGATTGGACTGAAATTGGGCAAAACTGAAATCTGGATTTGATATAGAGTAGTCCGACTTGCCACCCCTGTTTTCATCAACCCAATATGCATTGGATGCCTCCTCATACGTTATTTGCTGGCTCTTATAAAAATGCAATTGCTCGGCCTGGTTTTCAGACAATGGATTTTGTACATAATTAAAATCATTATACTGCCCTACAGAAATAAAAGGTTGACCATAGTATTGCAGGGATAAATTGGGCGTAATAATATAATTTAGACGCAGTGCAAAGCTCAACGTTTTTTGATCCAATTTTGCCGTAATGAAGCGTTGATTTCCATCGACTGTCGTCAATGTCTTGATGTATTGCAATCGATGATTGATCAGCGTGTATTTGGGGATAAAGGAGAAACTAAACTTATCAATCGGTTGATAGGTGAAGTTCAAACCATTTTCAAGTAAAAAATAGCTTCCCTCACTTCCTGTCTTTGTCCATGCATTGTATGACACTCGGAATTTTTTTCTGGAATCAGTCCCCATTCCCCACCAAAATCCATATTGGTCGGCTAACTTGATTCTGGGTCCACCTTGCAAAAATGAACGAGAATAAACATGAGGTTGTGAAAAGAATCCCAAATACGCATTCCAGTTATTCTGAAACAGTCCAGTCATCTCTACATCCCAATCTACGTAATTCAACTCGCCACCGAAATCTGTAAATAGCCAATGCTTATAATTGATGGCAGCACTCCGAAAAATTCCAAATGGCTTTAAAAACCGATAGGTCATACCCGAATAATTAAAAATCACGTCTGCTTCTCGCATAAAACCCACATCATTCAACTCCAAATCCGGAGATCGCCAGGTGATTCCTGTCTCAAACGTAAAATTCCCACTACCCGCTTTACCAATTTTTATATCGCCACCAGTTCCTGTTAGTGCTGTTCTTTCATTGTCCAAGACCACGTGTGAGGCATCAGTCTTCTGAAAAAGGTGCGGAATAGAAATCTGCGTATTTAAAATCGCTTCTTTCGACCCCTCAACACGACTCACTACAAGATTAGCCCCTAAATAATAGTTGCGATTATTCCATTGATGCAACCAATCCACACCCCCGCTCATCGCACTCGCATGCATAGTTTGTTCTAAATTTTGATCCAGTTTTCGGTTAGCGACCGTTAAGATTGCACCGATGTATGTATTGCGATTGTTCAAGTCTTGTTGCACCCTTCCGACAAAATAATTGGTGAGCGGCTCCACTAACACGCTGTTAACCTCTTCCCCACTTGTAATTTCTGCGTATTCTTTTCCAGTTATGGCTTCCAGTATTCCAATGGATAAACCATTAGATGTCTTGCCACCAAATTTGGCTGCACCCAGTATAGTAGTTCTTTCTGGAGAATTTACAGATTCACCATCTTGAACATGAGCAATACCATGTGGCTTTCCTCCTATTCTTCGTGAGTAAAAAAGGTTGTCGTTATTATGGCGGCTTCCGATAATCGGAGTAGAAAATTGATAATTGTAGATTTCCTTGTTTTCCACAAAAAATGGACGTTGCTCGGCAAAAAACAGCTGAAAACCATCCAAAGCAATGGCAGCAGGATCCGCCTCCACCTGACCAAAATCCGGGTTTACCGTAAAATCTACCACAAGGTCATTCGTGACGCCAACCTTCCCATCTATTCCCATACCTATACTTTTAGAGTACGAAGATTGAAAAGGGTCTTTAATATCTTTTTTTAATGTATTCAATGAAGAAGTAACGTAGGGTTGAATTTCCAGCAACTTCTTTACATTTGAATTTTCCAGATCTTGCAAAACACCAAATTGACTTATCCACCCGGAAGCATCCAAAGGAACTCGTTGCCAGACTGATGTTTCTTCATTTTTAAAATACCTTCTTCTCACCTGAAGCCCCCAATCCATATTCTTTAATTCTCCGAACCTCAACTGACTGAAAGGAATTTTCATTTCTACGCTCCAACCTTCCCGATGAATATGACTGGCCGCGTACCAAATAGGATTCCAAAACTCGTCTTCTGATTTACCATCCAAAGAAATTATCTTATCCCCTTTGACACCTGCGGCTGTTACAGCAAATGAAAATGCGGACCGCAAATCATGATTGCTATCGAGTATAACTTCAACCCAATCTCCTTCCAAATCATCTCTCCGTGACATCCTGCTACTAATTGAAGAAGCTTCCGAATCAAAATTCTGTATTCCGATATAGATATATTTTTTATCAAAAGCTATTTTAAATGCAGTTTGCACTGATGGACTCTGATTTTCGTTGGGTTGTCTTTGGATAAATTCGGTATTCCAATATCCCTTGTTCCAAACATCTTCATCCAACTTCCCATCAATTTCCAGTTTTGATAAAGCATCTATGGCGAAAGCGCTGCAAATTCGCTTTTGAATTTCATTATTGACTTGTCCACTTGAAATATGTATAGCGTGGATGAGAAAAATGAGAAATAGCCAAGGCTTCGCTGACTTTCTTAAATAAGATTGATAAAACATATGTAAAATTTTCGCACAATATTCA
Source organism: Bacteroidota bacterium (assembly GCA_039194925.1). Taxonomy (GTDB): domain Bacteria; phylum Bacteroidota; class Bacteroidia; order Chitinophagales; family Saprospiraceae; genus CAJXUU01. Next base: position 14,355 of record JBCCVV010000086.1, on the reverse strand, counting down.
TTGAAGCCGAATGGAATTCCCAGTTTTCGAATTGAAGGATTCTACATCCTTAGTTGAAATAATTTCAACTTACATATGTGAGGAAGTCATTAACTTTGAAGGCATGGAATTAAAATATTATCGACTGATTAAAACCATTGCCGAAGAAGGCAACATTGCCAATTCAGCAGGCAGGCTATTTCTCACACAATCCGCTTTAAGTCATCAGTTGAAAGAAATTGAAGAGCGATTGGGTTTCAAAATTTTTCATCGCAAAAGAAATAAATGGATCCTAACTCCGGAAGGTGCAGAATTATATAGTTTGGCCAATCAGTTGTTTAGTGCCATTGAAAAAGGGTTCGATACTATTCAAAACATCAAAGAAGGTACTAAAGGGGCTATACGCCTATCCGTAGAATGTCAATCGTTCTTTCACGACATACCTGAATTCATTCAAAAAATGGCCATTCTCTATCCAGAAATTGATATTGAGCTTAATCTTGGGACTAGACACGAAATTTTATCACAACTTAAATCTGACAAAGTTGATATTGCATTAGTATCAGAAGAACCGGCAGGTAACAAATTTCATGTCATTGAATTTTATCAGGATGAGATATTCGCAATAGTTCATAAAGAACATTTTTTCAATAAAAATGACTACGTTGATCCAAACCTATTTGAATCGGCACACCTGATTATCAATTCCTTTCCGTTGGAAGGAGTTGCTGTTTATGAACATTGCTTGAGAGCCAACAACATTACTCCCAAAAGAATAACAGCCATTCCATTTACAGAAATAGCACTTTCCATGGTTGCTTCCAATCTTGGCGTGATGTGCGCTCCAAAATGGCAATTGAAACCATTTAAACTTCATGATGATTTAGAAATTAAAAGGATTGGAGTAAATGGAATAAAAAGAAGACATTATTTGATTACTCCCTCCGCTTTACTCAAGAAGAATTTTATTTCAAATTTCATTGCAACCTTTGAAGAAAGCTTTGTGGATTGAGTTTTAATGTTGATGAATAAGTGTTCTTCAAATGGGCAAGCATCATCTTTGAAAAACGATTAGATCAAAAAAGTGTACACCTATAGCTTTTCATCCATATGACGTACAAAAAGTATGGCGCTATAAGCTATCAAAAAAATCTAATGAGGAGCATGCCCCTCATTAGAAAATTATTTTGCTAGGAACGTATAGTATAAACAACCACTAGTCCGATCTTACAATTCATCCAATGGTCCTTTCTTACATTTCTTCAGACACTTGCTTTTATTGATATCGCATTTATCAATGGCATCGACAAATTCAATAAGTGCTTGTACGCGACAGTCTTCTGCTTCCTGAATTAAAACAGGATCAGTAGTATAAATATTTATTGTCTCCTGACCGCAAACGAAAGTCTCTTCTTCAAATATTGGAATCTCAATGACTTCGCCCTCAGGCGTTACGATGGTATTATACCCAACGATTACATTTCGCGTACAAAAAACATCTACCGTTTCAGTGCCAATGATCAACATTAAATCGCATGCCAACAAGTGCTGATTTTTCAGGTGCGTTGCCCAATTATAACACGCTTGCGCATCCAAATTACAATTGTCAACACAAAGGGAATTATAATCTGCATTGGAAACAACAATTTCCCCATCTTCGGCAGTTGCTTCGGTTTGGCTTACATTTTGACTGGGTTCAATAAGTTCAGTATTGGTTAATAATTGGTCATTATTTTGTTCATCGATCGTGAATTCATCATCCGAACAAGAAATGATAGCAAAAGATACGAATAGAAATAAAAACATCCTTTTCATGGTGTAATTTTTAAGTGATTAATTAAAGTGATTCTAATGATATAATTGATTATTGGGATATCTTAACAAGTGAGCGTAATTGCGCAATATGATGTCAAAACACTAATACCCGTAATATTGTTTTGACTTTCTTTACTTTTTATTAAAATTATTTTAAGCACATTACCTTTTACAATATTATTAATCACGCTTTCAACAAACGCCAGAACGGAAGAATCTCACTATAAGATTCCACCTTTAGGACCAATTGACAGCTTTTCCGTCATTGAGCATATCCATTGCCTCATTCAAACACTCATTCTTCCAATTAAACACCATCTTTGATTATACAAGGACAAGTAATTCATAGTCTCTTCATTATTTAGGATTACCGCCCAAAAATTAAATTGTATTTTGATGCGAATGGCAAAGGCATTGATCTTCTTAATGATACTTACCGGTATGTTTTCACATGCTGTGCATTCGCAATACAATTTTGTGAATTACAATCATACGAATGGACTGCCATTAGAAGAGATACGAACCATTGCCGAAGATAGTTTGGGTTATATTTGGCTTGGAGGTCCGTTGGGCCTGGCAAGATTTGATGGTCGTACTTTTACACACTACCATAAAGGGAGTACTTCTTATAATCTGGCGGGAAATGTGGTAAATGATATTGCCATAACGCCTGAAGGCAAAGTAGTAATTGTCTATGAAGACAATGGTGTAAGTATTTACGATCATAAAACCGATTCGTTCACTTCCAAGATCTATACCCCATCAGATTCCACCAATTTTCCAAAGTTCGTCCTTTTTTTTGCTTACATCGAAAACGATACGAGTATCTATCTGGGAGGGCACTCTGAAGGGCTTTACCATTTCAATCCCAAAACAATGGAATCCAGGAAGACGAATGTCAATTTTGCTCCTTACGATATGTTGGCCGTACCTGAAGAGGAAGGCTCATTCTACCTTACCTGGGGCGGGTTGCATAAGTGGAACCGTACGACCGGAGAATTAAAAAAAATCTCCAGCAGTGCCTATGCCGGATTGAGAGTAATGAACAATGAGATATGGTGCAATGATTATATACAATTCCTGAAGCGATTTGACTTTGATTCTGGAAAAGAGACCACTTACAAGACTGATTTTTATGGAATTATTCGAGGTTGGACCGTTGTCGACAATAATCTTTGGGTAGGAATGGCCGAAGGACTAGAAATCATCGACACCAGCTCGGCAAAGGTGATTCAAGTACTCAGAGCAGGTCAAAGTGCTTTGGGCATCCAGGGCAACTTCATCAATGATATTTATCAGGATACTAAAAATAGAGTGTGGGTGGCCACAGATGCTGGCTTAAGTGTCTATGATCCGGAAGTGTTACATTTCGAAAGGATGTCTTTTTTAGAAAATTCATCTACCTATTTAGATGCCAAAGATCCTGATTACAAGCTTTCTCTGGAGTTTTACGAAAATGAAATAGGGCATATCACGACTGACAGCACAGTGTCTCAGCTGAGTTTTCCATCATTTTTCCATCGGCCTGTAGAAGTTGTTCGTGATGATGGTCGTGTTTTTATCCTATTTTATAATGGCGTTGCTGAATTCGACCCTGAGTCAAAATCGATAACTGCCCTAAATTGTCCTTATACAAATGCCGGACAAAGAGGACTAATAGAATTACAGATCTTTAACAACATTTGGTTTGCTATTTATCAACACCAAAAGTTAATGGTTTCCTGGAATCCAGAAAACAACATTACCGACACCTTGCAATTAAGTGGTGAACCTCGTGGTATATTACCAATTAATAAAAATGAAATTTGGGTGTATGGTGTCAATGTATTGATTAAATATGATCCAGAAAGTGGTAAAACAGAAGAGCATTATGCTAAAAGCAAAAAGCTATATCAAGTAGGTGACAAAATAAAAAGAATAGATCAGATTGGCGAGGACTATTGGATCAGCACACGGATGAGTGGAATTTGGAAAGCCCAAAAAAATGAAGAAGGATTTCAGTTCATCAAACTATATGGTGTAGCGGATGGGGTGACCAACAATCATGTCAGAGGAACTCAGGTCGATGAGTATGGAAATCTCTTTATTTTTGGAGGCACCAATTTCTTTGTATTAGACCGGGTAAATGATCGTTTTCTTACGCTTGGTGGGCAAAACGACTTGAACATGCGTCGTATTGAGGGTTTTACTGCAAGAGATAGCATTGTATATGCAATGGGTTACAAATCTAAATCCCTGGATCTTCGCAATTGGGTAACGCCTCGAAAACACACTCCCATTATCGAAAAGATATTGGTAAACAACCAGTTGAGGCATCAGGAAAACTTGGAAACTAGCGAGTTGCGATATAATGAAAACAACATCAACATAGCTTTTACTACACTGGAATTTACAAACCCTACCAGCATTCGACATAGATATCGATTGGATACTACTTCTTCTTGGATTTCTCTTGATGCCGGAGCAAAAAACATTAATCTTTCCGCTTTGGCGACTGGAGATTATCATTTCCAACTTGCTTCCTGCATATTAGGTCGTCCCTGGTCCAAACCGTTGAATTGGACATTCCGCATTGCACCTCCCTTTTGGAAGCAACCTTGGTTTTTGGCATTAATGATAGGATTGGTATCTGCTGTCCTTTTTATTATGTACAAAAGAAGAATTGAACAACTCAATAAATTCAATTCGCTTCAATTGAAACTCGCCGATCTCGAAAGCGAATCATTGCGAGCACAAATGAATCCACACTTCGTATTTAATGCATTAAATTCAATAAAGTCATTCATCATCAAAAATGATAAAGAATCTGCTGCCGATTACCTTACTTTATTCTCCGAATTGGTCCGGGCAGTCTTGCACAATAGCAAGCAAAAGGAAATAAGTCTGAAAAGTGAATTGGCTGCCTTGGAATTGTATCTAAAAATTGAAAATGTTAGGTTAGAACAGAAATTTGACTACATCATTCATATCCCGGACTCGATTTATCCCGAGCGAATCGCTTTCCCCCCTCTGATTATACAACCCTTTGTGGAAAATAGTATATGGCACGGCTTTTTAAATAAAGAGGCGGATTGTCAATTGGATATTCTAATCAGAAAAGAAGAAGGTCAACTTAGAATTGACGTAGTTGACAACGGAATTGGGCGAGCAGCAAGCAAAAAAATAGAGAAAGCACGAAAAAGAGAACGATCATATGGTATTGCCATTACTCAAAACAGATTGCACAACATTACCTCCAGCGCAGATGTGGAAATCATAGATTTATATCATGAAGACGGAAAAAGTAGTGGCACTCAAGCCATCATCAAACTACCATTTAAATTACTTACGAGCAAAAATTGAATATGCCAGAATATAAACTTAAAGCCATAGCCGTAGACGACGAACAGCATTGTCTGGACACACTACTATGGGAATTATCAAGAAGTTGTCCGGAAGTTGAAGTCATTCATCAGATCAAAAATGAAAGGGAAGCGCGTGAGCTTATCCCAAATTCTGATGTCGACGTATTGTTTATGGACATTCACCTTAAAGCATCGAGTGGCGTAGAATTGATAAAAGACTTACAACCATTGGATTGTCAAGTAGTTTTTGTTACCGCTTACGATGAATATGCGCTGGAAGCATTTGAAGTAGCAGCAGTGCATTATCTTTTAAAACCCATTAATGGTACTAAACTTAGGGCTGCAATTGACAGAATCATTGAAAAAAGAAAAGAATCCGATAAAACAACGATTGGCAAAATCATTAAAGCGCTTTCGGAGTCGCAACTCCAACATCAGAGAATTCCATTCAACGTACAATCGGGAATTGAGTTCGTAGTACCCGATGAAATCATATACGTTTCTGGTGAAAACAATTATTCCGTTCTGCACTTTACCAACGGTAAAAAATTGATGATCAGCAAGACCTTGAGCGCGGTAGAGAAAATACTGTCCAATCATACATTTTTGCGAATCCATAAATCGTACATTCTTAATCTTCGACATATGGTTCGATATGTGAAAAGTGACGGCGGATATATTGAGGTAGTCGGCGGCCGTCAACTTGCCGTAAGTCGTACCAAACGTGCGACGATCAATGAACTCTTTCAAGGTTCGTAAAGGGAGTTTTGTAATTGCCAGTAATGTGGTAGATGATCTAGACACGCTTCATTTCATCACCATTAAGTCACTGCCTAATCTGCGGATACCATTCCCTAATTGAAAGAAAAAAAGAAAGCGAGCTAATGGATATTTGAATAAAATATTTGCTTATGAAATATCCAGTAACTTTTCTTTTTTTCTTCTGTACGATTTCGTTAATGGCTCAGCATGTGGGATTTAACATTACCAACCCTGAACATACCGTGGATATCAGGTCCTGGAGCAACGAAGAAGCTTCTCAACTCAATATTTCTAACCTTGACAAGTCCCGCTATGTAAGATTCTTTAGTGGAAGTGACCTCTTTCCAGACCCTTCCATGAGTTGGAGTCCTGGTCAGAATTTCCTTTTTGCCACGTTTGATGATGCAACCCTGGATTTTACGGAATTCATGCGTATAAATGCCAATGGAGAGGTGGGCATTGGCATTCCCAATCCAGAAGCTCAGTTGGATCTCAAAGGAGGCGATTGGGATCTGGATGGTGGCAATCCGGGTGACCTCCGTATAGGTAATGCTACGCACAATTTGAGAATTGGGGTTGCTACCGGTGGCGGGGGTGCAGGAATATCCAGAATATATTCTTCCTCCTATCTCATTCTGGGTAGTGGCAATGATGAACGCATTAGAATTGACAATGATGGTGAGACTGGGTTTGGGACAACTGACCCAGATCAAAAAGTACATATTAATGGGAAACTCAGAATCGGTGATGATGGCAAGAGCCCTACAGAAGGAACCATCCGATTCAATTCTTCGAATAGCAGCTTTGAAGGATACGATGGCACCCAATGGATCAACTTGGGTGGTGGCTCTAGTCCTTACGGTGTTCAAGGTACTTTTAATCTACCCAATTCCAGTTTTTACATCTCCGTTGAAGGTAATATCGTTCTAATGCGCGCTGTCACCGACAAAATACTTCTGGTAAGTACCGAGAACGTACAAATAGGGTTTGACTCTAGTATTCCGCCTAATCCTATCTACGGTACTGCGAGATATGTCAACCTGTTTGAAAAAAACGACGCTGGCGATTGGGACAATACACTATCCTTATCAGAAACGGGTTCTATTGTTAACTTCACCTATGCCTTAAATGCAACCATATCCCAGAATCGAATCTTAATCAGTGATTCGGGAAATCAGGAAGTCCATGAATATTCTTACAACAGTGCCCTAGATATGTGGGTCAACTCAAATACGTTTACTTCCCCTGAACCTGGCATTGCTGATAAATTTGGCAGCTCTTTGGGTATCTATGGTGAGGAGACGATTATTGGCGCGCCAGCTTCAGCTTCATTTGGGGGCCCTGCTGCTGGCCCGGGTAAGGCCTATATCTATGATGCATTGGATAATCTCGATGCTACACTTACGGGTCCGGGAGCGACAACTGGTGACAACTTTGGTTCGAGTGTAGATATCAGTTTGAACAGGGCAATCGTTGGTGCATCCGGTAAAGCCTTTGGATCCATATCTGATGCAGGCTTCGTGGTGATATACAACAAATTTGCGGGCAATTGGTCTCAAAACAGCCAGTATTATGATGACACCCCAGAAACAGATGAAGGCTACGGCGGTAGTGTGCGATTGGAAGATTCTGATTATTTCTATGTCAGAGAAAATGATGGATATGATGCCTACCTCATCGAAGATGGATTTTGGACATTGAAAGAAACCATTTCCAGTCCTGATACCGATTACACTATTGGTTCAGCACGTTTTTATGGAAACAATAAGATGGCCTACATTAACAATCCGACCGATGACGATAAAATAGAATTTATCACTACGCTAGAGCGTGACGCCAATAATATCTTTGTCTTGACCTCCAATCTAATCAACGGGGACAGTGAAATTGACGGTTATGCTATCGTCGATAATGCTATTTATACATGTAATTATGATGGTCGAGTTTTTATATTTAACTATTGAGAAAAGTAACTTTATCGATGATGCTTCGATCAGACATCAATTCGTAACTCTAGATTTAACCCTCCTATCCCTTTTCATCGGGGTTTGATCCAATAATCGATTAGACTATCGCGAATACTTAATCTGATAATGGAAAAGAACGTATAGAAGTAATACTACTGCCAGATGAAATGATGCATTCCCATGAATTGAAAATTACTTAGCACATTGTAATAACATGTATTCTAAATGCTAAAAGTCTTTAACGAAATTTAGAATAATGCGTAATACCCATTCCAATTTTTCTACTCCCTCATGCATTCTCTTAACCATTATGTGTAAGAACCGCTAAAAAAAGTAGTGTTTTATCATTGCTCCATTTAAAAAAATGAAAGTGCGACTATTTGCATGAACGGCATATTAGCATTTCTTACCACTTATAAAAAATGCTACATTTGCGCATGAAAAAGTACCTTACCGTCTATTGCGGATCCAGCACTGGATCCAATTCCATTTATAAAGAACAAGCTAAAGAATTAGGCCGTATCATGGTCGAGAATGATTACTACCTTATATATGGAGCTGGAAATGTAGGGCTTATGGGCATTATCGCGGACGAAGTACTCCGACTTGGAGGTGAAGTGATTGGAGTAATTCCTCAACATCTCGTAGATAAAGAAGTGGCGCATCACGAACTTACCGAGCTCATCATTACAGACACCATGCATGAGCGTAAAGCAATCATGGCAGAGCGCACCAATGGATTTATCGCAATGCCCGGAGGGTTTGGCACGTTGGAAGAAGTGGTTGAAGTTATGACGTGGACACAGCTTGGATTACACCAAAAACCCATCGCCTTTTTTAATGTTGATGGATATTATTCCAAGCTATTCGAATTTTTCAAACATATGATCGAAGAACGATTTTTGAAATCAAAACACATTGATCAATTGATTTTGGATAGTGATGCACAATCCCTCATGCATCAAATAGCGACCTATTCCAATACATACACTCCGAAGTGGTTGCAGCAGAAAAACAAAAGCTAAAAAACCTAAAATATCTTGATTTAATTTACAACAATTATCCGCTCTGAATAACTCGAACGTTGATTTGTTAACTTCAAAAAGTAAATACCCGGGTTTATAGGCATTTCCAATGTAAAATCTGACCGATCCGCTATTATGGTATTCATCGCTTTCGACCCGGAAACATCCAATACATCAATTTGATAAGGCAATTGCATCTCTGTTCGAATTGTAAGTTGTCCTTTAGTTGGGTTGGGATATATGATAGAATTTGTGGCATCATCATTCGTAGAAACCGGCATTTTAATCACAGCATGAACTGGAACCCTTGGCTCACAATAATAGTATCCATAATATATTTCCCAATCAAAGAAATACGGAGTCACGCCAGGATACAACTCGCTATTCGAAATCGACAAAACCCCATCAATTCGTTTATCATTCTCAACATAAAGTTCTGAATACGATAATTGAGGATGTTCCGTATTCAAATTCATCAGATTGACATCCGAATCTGTACCCACCTTGTATATCCCCGGCTCTAATTGCTGATCAAACGTAATTGTATTAACCCCTGAGGCCAATTCATAATCGAACGAAGTCAACTCTGCGGTATCCTGAAATAACACAAATCTTCGAATCCCTGCTCTTTGGGTACGTGCTTTGACAGAATAGAATACCATTTGATCAAATACTTCAAACTCTACAAAATCGTTTTGTGAATAAATCGTGTCACCAACATTATTGAGAGGAATCGTCTTCATCATTGCTCCATTAAAACCATAACCTTCCGTAACCTCTCCCACAAAATAAGTCTGATCTTCAAAAATTTCGGGTGTTACAAACTCTATCCCCGTGGTGAGTGGTTCCAAATCGTTTTTATTTTGATACCAATTCAAGTCTTCTGAATCTCCCACGAAAACGGCACTTTCACCAATAAGTACGGAATCATTCTCCACCTCAGGAATGCTTGATTCAGCAAAAAACACATCCACATCTTCCGAAATGTAATTATCGCAATTTGTTGATAGTGAAACATTATATATCCCGGATTCCATCACTTCGATCACTTCAGATGTTTCGCCTGTAGACCAAAAGTATGCTATTCCAGGATGTGATTTTAATTCTACAACATCCCCTGCACATGCCACGATCTCGCGATCTGACACTATATCCGTCGCCTCCAAATCCAACTTTTCGGTAACCTCAAAATAAGAAGTCTGGCTCGGGCATCCATCCATTGTAAATTGCGCCCGGTACCATCCTGGTTCTTTTATCCAAATGGTCTGTTGATCTGCACCTGTGGACCAATTAATATTCGTAAACTCAATCGGTAAGTCTACCCGAACAGAATCTCCATTACATAATTGCAAATTTGGCATCGCATATGTGGAAGTCATACAGCCATCCTCTGAAATAGACAATACGGTATTGATTCTGGTAATATTTTTGATTATAGATTTCATTCCTGAGGGCCATAGAACACGAATAGAATCTATGGTTGTAGATTGTCCCAGTCCAAAATGCAGCACAGTCGTATTCATTATACCATAACTCTTACCAGCAATTACTTCTCGGTATTGCATTTTATTCCCTTGATGGATGGTTACTTTAGCACCTATGGCATCTCTGTTTGAAATCGTTCCTACAAGATTGATATCCAGATAATTATTGGTATTGGTCTCGTTTAATAATATCCGGTCCGCCGCGCTGGAAGGGTTTTGAAATGAACTGGCATAGGTCAAATACAAATCAGGAAATCCATCTGAATTTAAATCCCCAGTAGCTCCGCTAAAGGCTTTTCGGCCACTTGGAGCTACTTCTCTTCTTGTGAAACTCATTTCATCATTGAATAAAATGAAGGAATCCTCAAAATCAGTAAAGAATATATCCAACCAGCCATTATTATCAAAATCACAAAAAAAGCTTTGAATATTCAAACTTATGTACCCACCCGGAATAAGGGTTCTTCGTTCAAAGTGACCATTTCCATCATTGATCATCAGATCGTGAGCCTGGGCATGATTACCAATCAAGATGTCGGTATCCCCGTCGTTGTCCACATCTCCTGAATCGACCGACCATGTCTGCGCTCCGGTATTCAATCCAAAATCTTCGGCGCGTTCTGTGTAGGTTCCATCACCATTATTAATATATAGCGTATTAATCCGTCTTGGATCTGTCGGATCAGAAACCCCGGCTTTGCATTTACCAATATATAGATCAAGATCACCGTCTCCATCGATATCCGTAAAGATGCTGCTGTAATTCCCCGACATATCATCTTCAGGTGTTGTCTGAAAATCGATCAACTTTGTCTTGATCAATCCCCCACTCCCATTATTGATATAGGTTTGACTTTCGCCCACATCATTACACACAAAAAAATCCAAATACCCATCATTATTGAGGTCTACCAAATTCGAGTTCTGGGCATGAATTCCTTCTGTACTAGCAGCCGTAGTATAAGATTGACCGTTGAACTTCAAGACTTGTGACCCTTCACCTACTCCACTGCAGATGATCTCAGGCACGCCGTCATTGTCTAGATCTCCAGATACCACAGACCAATCTCCAAAAGCTGAAACCACTTCATGCTCGCGAAATGAAAACGCCTGTTGAGGTGCACCCTGAATAAATGTTTTTAACTCTATTCCCCGATCCAATAAAAAAAGATCATCTTGCAAATCACCGTCCAAATCTTCAAATCCAATGCATATTGTACTATTTAATCTTTCTTCGCCTAATATCTTAGCCGTTGCGTTGTAAAAACCTACTTGCCCCAGGATTGCAGTACAAATTATAAGGCTAAAAACACTCGTTAGGTACGCTTTCATCTTATTGTAATTTCGTCGGACTAAAGATAAAAAGCAATCGTTATATATTAGAATAAAACTTAATATATTCTAAAAGTGATTTAATTCGTTTATCTGTAATTCAAGCAATGTCACCAATTCAGCAATTCAACAACTCAGCAATTCAACAATTCAGCAATTCAGCAATTCAACAATTCAACAATTCAACAACTCAACAACTCAACAATTCAACAATTCAACAATTCATTCATCCAAACACCCCAATACACCATGGTTTGTACTTGTAAGGAATCAACTTAAAATGCCTTTTATCCATAATGGTAAAATCAAAAAAAAGCAATCCCATTCGAAATAAATCAACAGAAAAGGCTACCGAATCGTCATTGATAATTTCCTGCCAGGCCTCATTCATACCTTCCGACCAGTATATATCATCTACGACAACAATACTCTTTTGTACCATCTTTTCCTTCAAAAGATGAAAATATTCGATCGTTGCTTCTTTTCTATGATTCCCATCAATAAAAGCCATATCGATAGAATCAAATGAATCAATAGCCGGGATCAACGTTGTGCCAAATTCACCTATTCGGCAATCAATACTATCATAATTCAGGTCTTTAAAAAGTGCTTTGGCAATATGTGCAGATTCAGGATTTCCTTCGAGAGTAATGAGGTTTCCCGAAGGATTTGCTGCGGCCAAATATGCGGTAGAAATACCCAGAGAAGTACCAATTTCCAAGATATTCGCTAATCCATAATGTCTAACCAGCCGATTTAGAAATTGACACTGCCATTTTCCTGACAGGGAATTCTTTGCAATATGTGCTATTTTGCGTTGGGCTGTGTTTTCCCCTATGGATGAGCCCGCCCCGTAATCGATAAAAGAAATGGAATTCTTAGAGACTAACAATTGATTTCTTTTTTTCTCAATTTCGTTTATTGCCCTGGTGTTTATTTTGCCCTGCATTACCGAACTCATAAACTCATATACAAATGGAGAATGGGCACTATAAATGGTCTGTGCCTCACAATAATATTTAAACCATAATTTCCATGGTATTTTTGCCATTCTTTCTTCTTCCGGACGCCCAAATTCATTGACTCACATCTGTTCAAAACTACTTAATAAAGAGTCAAAAACAGATATTTGCTCTTATCCAGAACTTTAATTGTTTATATGTATTAATATCTTTGTACGATGTAAAATTAATCCGATTTATCTTTTTACTGGTGGCTTTGTTTCAATTTTACAAAAACAGAAACAAGAACGACAAAAGATAGTTGGAGTGGCAATAAAAAAGATGGCAGAATATAAAAAAGTAACCCCTTATGACAATGTGACCGACTCTAAAAAGACTCAAGTCACAACCATGTTTGATAAGGTGGCGCCGTATTATGACTTTCTCAATCGATTTCTCTCCTTGCGAATTGATGTCTTATGGCGAAAAAAAGCCCTGAGGATGTTGGCTAAAAGCAATCCAAAAAAGACGTTGGATATCGCCACCGGAACAGCGGATCTGGCTATCATGGCGAATAAAATATGGAAACCTGAGCATATTATTGGATTGGATATTTCAAAAGAAATGCTCAAGGTAGGTCAGACCAAAATTGACAAAAAAGGACTTTCTTCAGTCATTTCACTGGAAAGAGGAGATTCAGAAAATTTACGGTTTGACGATGAATCTTTTGATTCTATAATGGCCGCTTTTGGAGTACGGAATTTTGAAAATCTGGAGAAAGGGCTATCCGAAATGAATCGTGTTTTGGAAAAAGGAGGTACCTGTATGATTCTTGAATTTTCTCGCCCACGCGTTTTTCCGTTAAAGCAGATCTTCAATACATACTTTAAATACATTTTACCCGTTATAGGTAAGTTGACTTCAAAAGACCCAAAAGCATACGAATACTTATACGAATCCGTGCAGGTTTTTCCCGATTATGATAACTTTGCATCAATTTTGAAAAAAACTGGTTTTGTAGACGTTTCTTACAAACCTTTAAGCTTCGGCATATGCACCATTTATTTGGCAAAAAAATAACTTTATCTCTTTTCGTTTTCTTGATGGCGTGTGGAATGACCATCGGGCAAAGAAACTCTGTAGACAACTACAATTACAAAGGATTTCAAAAGAAGCCCTACTACTTTGGTCTCAACATTGGAATCAATAACAGTGGTTACATTTTGAATCAATCTCGTTTTTTTATTGGGAACGACGAAATTAGAATTGTAGAACCCACGAGTGGCGTTGGATTAGAGTTACATATGATTGCAAATCTTAAATTGGGCGATCACTTTGATTTTCGATTTTTACCTGGTTTTTCATTTGCCTCCCGCGAATTAAAATTTACCCAGGTGGGAAGTGATCTTACAGAAATAAATACTGCCGAACCGGTTTACTTTGAACTGCCATTCCAGATTCGATACAAATCCAAACCCTATAAAGATAAGCGTGTATTTTTCATCGGTGGGTTGAAATATGGATATGACGTAGCTGGCAACAGTGAATCTAAACGCTCCATTTTACGATTTTCATCTCATGACTTTCAGTGGGAAGTTGGTTTAGGTATGCAATTTTTCTATCCATTCTTTATCTTTTCTCCGGAAATTAAATTCTCCAGAGGCATTACCAATAATTTGATTTATGACAATCAATTGGTACCGGCG
>JBCCVV010000085.1:0-24624 GCA_039194925.1 Bacteroidota bacterium | reverse complement strand
ATTATAAAAACTGCCATTCGTGAAGCCATTTTAGATGGAGACATCAAAAATGACTTTGATGAGGCACATGAATTTATGATTAAAAAAGCGGAAGAAATAAATCTTAAACCATCAACTGCATTATAACTGTCATGAAGAAATTAGCATTTGTACTAATCGTTGGAATCATTTTTATATGTCACTCTTGTCAAACAAAAACGGAGTATCCTAAAAACGATGATGGAAGTCTTACCTGGATCAGTATTGACGAAGCAGCGAAGCTTAAAAATCTTGATAATAAATTGTATTTCGTGGACGTATATACCTCCTGGTGCAAATGGTGCAAGGTCATGGATCAAAAAACATTTACAGATCCAGGGGTTATCAAGTTTCTGGATGACGAATTTCACGTCGTCAAATTCAATGCCGAACAGACCGATATCGTCAATTGGGCGGGGACGGAATATATTTACCAACCCGGTGGCAGACGAGGCATCCATTCTTTGGCACCAAAGCTTCTGAACGGACGGCTTAGCTATCCTTCATTTGCAGTATTAGACAAAGATCGAAACCCACTAAAAATTATTGTAGGGTATAAAAGTCCTGAACAATTGCTTCGTGAATTGGATGGATTGGTTGCAAAATCTGTAGAATCCTAAATTTAAAACGAGGTATCGTTTTCTTGTTCCTCTGAAAACCTTTTGATGGAGGATATCCAAATTCAATTCCATTTTAAGGAATAGTCTTTTCCAATTGCTCTACAACCTTACTTATAGGTATTCTCGCTCTTCTCCAGCTATTTTCATCCATATAATTTTCCAACGCGGTCGGATCTAATTTGAATACCTTCTCCTCTGATGCGATCATTAAAGTATCTATATTTATAAATCCCCATTCTCGAATAGAATCGTTGTATACGGTGTTCTTCTTGTACATATCGTAATTCGTATAGCTTCTATTGAATAAAGTAACCATTTCCTTTTGGTTCAAAGTAAATTGAATTTTCCCCTCTTCAAAGTCAATCACTTGTTTTTTACCATTACCTTTTAATTCTATCCGGTTTCCAAAGACTCCCTTGGGATCATTGATTTCATACTCAATTGTCCAGACCAAATCTGTATTATTTTTTAGTTGGAATAAATGACGCAATGTGCACGCACTTAGAGAGCATGTAATTGCCAAAAGAAGGGCGAATTTAATACAAAACTTCATATTGTTAGCTTACGATTTTCAAGTTGTGTCCAACACATGGCACGTATACCTTAAATAAGCAAGAGGTCAAGAGAACTTTGCTTCGCCTAGTACTTGGAGCGAAAGGAAGGTCTATTGACCTCTCCTCCGATTTAGTGACGTTTTGTGCAATTTATTCTACAAACATTATCAAGCTGGTTAGAAACAAAAATAAATTTTCCCTTACCTAATAACGGTGTTGCGATTGGATTTAGTCATAGTTTTATTGAATCACAATTTCATTCCTACTCGCCCATCTCGACAAATCTTCCTTTTTAATGGCAGCTGTCATAAGATCCGGGAACAAATCTGGTGTACAGGCAAACACCGGAATTCCAATTTCACTAAATCGTTGTGCATTTTTTTGATCGTAGAAAGGGCTACCTTGATCATTCAGTGCAAGCAAACAAATAACCTGCACACCTTTATCTATTAAATCTTTCGCCTTTTTATGCATCTCTTCCACATTTCCTCCTTCGTAGAGGTCCGTAATAAGTACCAAAATCGTATCTGTAGGTTGGGTAATCACTTCATCGCATTTCTGAAGAGCTAAATTGATAGCGGTTCCACCTCCTAGTTGTACTCCAAACAACAAGTCAACAGGATCATTTAATTCATCCGTGAGATCCGCTACCTGCGTATCAAAAACGAGCATTTTGGTCCTTACATTTGGAATGGATGCCATGACGGAACCAAAAATGCCAGAATATACCACGGATGTACCCATTGAGCCACTTTGATCAATACACAATACAATATCTTTCAATGATTTTCTGGATTTGCGTCCAAAACCAATAAGCGTCTCTGGAATGATGGTTTTGTATTCCGGTTGGTAATGCTTCAGGTTTTTACGAATGGTGATGTTCCAGTTGATCTCTTTGTGCTTGGGTCTTCGATTAATGGTGGATCGGTCGATGGCACCATTGATGGCTGCAATGGTTTTTTGTTCCAACTTTTGTAATATTTCATCCACTACCTTTTTGACTACTTTTTTAGCTGTTGCTTTGGTTTTGGATGGAATTAGCTTACCCAATTCCATCAATGTAGCTACCAAATGAATGTCTGCATCAGCCTTTTCCAATATTTCAGGCTCAAACATCATCTTCTTTTTGAGCTCATGGTGTTTCATAGCATCGTTCTGCATGACATGCACTACCTGCTGAGGAAAGTACTTTCTAATATCACCCAACCATCGAGAGATTTTGGGGCTGGATTTTTCTTGTCCTCCCTTTCCCTGATTACCATCATAATTTGCACCAAAGTCCCCACCTTCTTCATAATCATACAATGCGGTTAAAGCATCATCCATACCCGCAAGAATTTGTGGCAAAGAGACGCCCGTTCCATCCGCTTCATCGCCTCCGAGTATGAGTCTCCATTTTTCAATATCTTTTATAGGTTTGTCAAACATGATTTCCGATTAAGAATTTTTGAATGTATGGTAGAATGGCTGCACCTTTTTGGTGATCAAATTCTTCTTGTGTAAAAGTCCCTTCAATCGAATCAATAGCCACAAGACCCAATTTGGCTTTCTCTCCTATTTGTCTTCGCTCTCCGAATGGAAACTTGGAAAAAGCCCTGCGCAATACGGGCAAAAGATCAATAAATTGCTCCGATGATACACTTGAAACCCACTCAAAGATTAGGTTCCAAATTTTATTGTCATAGATCAGGATCAATCCACTCCCTCGTAAAAAACCTTCAATCCAAAACGCAACATCCAAGGCATTCAGGTTAGGAGAAAGATGATACGAAAGCAGCCTCGACAATTCTTTTTCCTCTATTTGGTGCTGATCAAAGAGTAATCGAATTGTACATCCTTTTATCACCATATGAATCCCTTCTTTGGCTATTATATCTTCTAAGGTATGTGCCCATCGTTCGGCCACATCTTCTCCCTCAATCAACTTCAAACTACGATCCAGGTCGCTGATCAGGTTAAATACTTCATTGGAGTTTTCTTCATCCAGTCCATAACACGTATTCGGAAGTGAAGCACTTATTTTATTGAAAAGACGAAGGACTATACCATCAATCTGTTCTACATCTGTCTTTCGTACATCTCCGTATCTACTAATATTTATAAGATTGGGAAGACTTCTCATAATATCTTTGATGTCCTTGGAAATACTTGCCAATTGACTGATTCTGGCCAGGATTTCATCCATAGAACTGAATAGCTGTGCCGGAATGCAACGATCGATCATATTTACAAAGGCGCTGATCTCATTGCTTTGGTTAATTGTATGACGGATCATCCCTTGTGCAGCATACTCGATTGTATTTCCGAAACTGGATTTATCGATGAGTAAAACCTCCATTTTGGGATCCCAAATGAGTTCCCATCCTTCCTTGAAACTTCCTTTCTTTCGTACTACTTTCCGTTGAGCCCATTCCAAACCAAGAATTGCCAGACGATTGAAAAATACGCTTCGCTTAAGATCCAATGGTTTTCGCAAATCTAGATTATGCAGTTTGGGCATAGCAGATAATTTCAATCTCAATCTCTTTATCTGGGCTTCAAAATCTTGCTGTAGCGGGACTTTCGGAATTTCATCAGGTAAGGAGCCAATTTTATCATCAACCAATAGATTTTTCTGAATCAGTTCAAAAAGCACCTCTTCACCACTACAGATTACAGTTTTTATGGCATCATGAAGATCTTCGAAACTAATCAATGGATGATTCCTCAAAACTGCCAGGGAATGGGACAATCGGTAGGCTTCCATTACATGGGCTGTGGATACATCAATACCTTCTTTCCTGAATAATTCAGCTACTTTTGAAAGCCAACTAATTTCCAAGTCTGCCTTCTGCGACCACCGATGCTCGTACCAGCCGGGGGCAGTGATTCCAGCTCCATAACCTGAAAATCTCGACAATCGACCATTCGTCCAAGGTATCCAAGAACACGATATGGAAACTTTGGATTTAGGCATCTTCTTTAGCAATTGGGTATCGGCAGAACTTTTAGAATCTATTTCCAATAAAGCCGGACCGTGCCAAGCACCACATACGACGACAATGTTTTCGTACATTTCATTGATCGTTTTCTGGATAATTTGGCGCATATAGGCTTCTCGAAAAATATTCTCCTCATCCAGGCTACTCGCTATACCCTCCTCACGTAAGGTCTTCATTACAAGTGAAATACTTTCAAAATGCTCTTTTGCATTTCTGTTTTGCACCAACTCAAACTGTTCATCCCACCATGCCTCTCCTGAAGGATAACCGGCAATTTCGGCCAGATAGGAAATGGGATCCCTGCTAGCAACTGGCTCCAACGTTTCCTCGGCCTCTTTTTTCTCAATTGCATATGAAAATTTTGCAGGTAAATCAATGGCTTTCAGGGGGAGGTTGTTTTGATAAGCATATTCACACGCCACCCACTCCGGAGAATAGGACGCAAACGGATAAAAGGAGTAATTATCAAGATCATTTTTATCATAAACCATAATGGCAACCGGTGGCTGTAAATCCTTATGGCCGATCAGCTTCAGTTGTTCTGTAATCTCTGGAGGACCTTCTACCAGAATAATATCCGGTTTGAGCTCTTTCAACCGAGCTTTGATCATTTCTGCGGAACCAACGCCATGATGTCTTATACCTAAGATGTGAACGGGCATACGACTAAGCGTTTATAAGTCCTTTAAGGTCGGCAATAACCTCAGAGAAGAAAACTTGCGAAACTTCTTGAAGGCTTTTACGTTCTCTGCCCTCGTACTCTGTAAAGCTAACCTCATAAATCCTGGCTCCAACCGTACCTCCTTGATAGTAAGCTGCCGGACCATCGATATTGGCGTAAGCATTGACATTATCCTTTTCATTCTTTTTGTGAAAGAGCAATCGGCCTCCATCTCCTGTCGATTTGTGCCAGCCTCGTTTAAGTAAGAATCCAGCCACATAGTCGGCTCCTTTTGGAATGTCTTCTCCGTGTAATATCTTAGTCACATTACGTTCCTTTTCATCTTCTGGCACCAGGGTAATGATGCGATTGATTATGTCAAATTCAAACTCGATATCCATATCGTATACCTTTTCTTTCCACTTATTTCTCAACTCCTCACTCATATGCAATGGATGTACAATTCTGATGTACGTTCCTTCCTCAACATCCACTTCTTCATCTGCAACATCATAAATTTCCAGATCATCATCACAATAAAATGCAGAAATTAAATTTTGATTTTCATCATACACTCCCCACAACAACCGTTGTACATAAATCAACATGATCGGATTATTCAGATAATATTCCATCCACTCTTCCACTTCCCAGGTACGTTCAACAACCAGATAGTTTTCCAGTCTTCCTTTCTGGGTTTTCACTACTTCCTTGATTTCTTTTTCTATGGCCTTCAATTCTGCTTTGGTTTCTCTCGAAACTTCTTTAGGCATGGACTTGCGCAATTTATTGTCTTCATTGAAATAATTGAGCTTAAATTCTTTGTTGACAAATGCCCTATATTCATCCCCGCCTGCTTCAAAATGATAATAATGGTCTTCAAAGCCCAAATTTGGTATAATCCTGTCAGCAAGTTGATCCATTGTAATATCCATTTCTTTAGCGGCAGCATCCAGCGCTTCTTTGGCACCCCGATGAATCTGTGGTCGTTTGTTGGTAAATTTTCGGGCAATCATATCTACGATTCGAAGTGACTTATCCGTTCCGACCATTGCTATTGCTCCTACGATCATTGCCGCCATTCGATATCTTTTACTAGTAACAGTACTATTGAATACCGTATGAAGTCTGAACAAAATAGCATCCTTTCCAATAAGACCTGCCATGATCAGGTAGTACTTATACTTGCTATCGGCATTGCTATCTTGATACGCTTTTATCAAAACCAATGCAAACTTCTCTGTTTTTTTATCATCCAATAATTCAATGACTTGCTTGGCTTCAATATCCGAACTGATGTCTTTTACTCTCTTACTTCGGTAGAATAAAAAACGGATTTCCTTTTGCGAAAGCGCTTGCCCTCCGTCACGCCAATACAACTTCGGAAGCTCGCTTTCATCAATCCATTTCTCTCCCCACCTGCTAAGTTTTTTCCGATCATCGGCTTTTGAAATCATTTCCTTTGCATCGTTCAAATCCATTGGACTGCCAAATTTGACTTCGGCCAACGCATCCAACATTATATCTCTGGTATCATCATTGCGTTCCGTATCAATCAATTCCATCAATTGTTTCCGTATTTCGGGATCTTCAGAATATTGAAGTATCAGAGCTCCAAAAATACGGTCATTCACTTTTCCTTCCAATAATTGCCGGGCTCTTGGAGTTACGAGTGTAACGTACTTTTTCAGGGCTTCGGAGGCAATACGTCGATATTTTTTGGGCGTCGTTTTGATACCAAATCGAATAATCTCTTCGGTATGAGAAGAAAGGTCAAACTCAGCAAGCAGTTTAAACAACTTGACAAAATACTGCCGCATTCTTCGATCTACGATAGAATACTCCTTGTTCAAACAATTCAATAAAATGGGCAATGAATCCTCCCCAAGTTTCTCGTGTATTTTATACGGAAAACTATCATTGATATAATGCGAATCATAAGAATAATCCGTCAACCGCTTAATTCCTTCTGCTCTATTCCTGTCTATCAAATAATTGGCATAGACTAGATCCGCGGTCTTGCCTTGTACGTAAGGATAACTGTAGTATTCATTTTTATCGGGGATCGCTCCACAATAAAGATTAAATATTTTTTCCCCTTCGATCGTCATTTGGTCATGATACGTATCCGGAAAATACTTGGAGAGCATCATCAAAATGGATATTTGGTCACTCACAGTTGTAAATGTAGATCTAAGGCCATAAACAAACCCCTCATATTTCCTCGCATTATGATTTAGCAGCACTTTTACAGAGCTTGCATCCAAGCACTCACCATTATAGTTTACATAGGTGACATACTTTTCAAGACTAGAAACAGAATCAGGATCATGCTCCAACAAAAACGCTAAAATAGCGGATCGATGCCCGTTTCTTTCTGCATTCCCCACAGTCGCATCAAGCACGCTACCTAGACCCTTTGTTTTTTTCAAACCAAGAAAAGAAGATGTACTCTTTAATTTTGGCTTAATGTAAGAAGCAAAATAAGTATCCACCAATTTATTTTCCGAATTCATGGTAGTAAAAGCCCGATTTGCACTACTACTAATTTTATTGACCAATTCCACATCCGTAACCCCTGCATTCTTGAGGTATTGCATAAAATTATCAAAGCTGCGATCTCCTGCTGGTTGTATCAATTTTTTAATAATGAATTGCCATTCTGCATAATTATTTTGTTTTTTGAGTGCGGCTTCAGTCAAAAATCCTTTGACCAATTCATCTTTTTCAGCCCACCCAAACTTCTTATAATTGTGTGTAAGGAGCTGCTGTAAATAATATACCGCTGCATAATGATTATACGTTGCTATTTCACTATTCAGGGTCGGAGGATATACTTTATTACCTTTTGCTACTTCGGAAATAGTTTTTATTACGGCTTGTTGCGCTTCCGGTTTTTGATGCTTGCTTCGTACTGCAAAATCCAGGTAATTGGCCTCCAATGAATCTATGAGTTCAATCTTTTCTTTTTGTGTTAACATACAATATGGTATGAAATTAATTTACAATGATACTTCCTTACAAGATCGATAAAGATCCTTCCATTCACTTCTCGGCTTAATAATCGATTCCAGATAGTCGTCCCAAACTTCTTTATCATGGATTGGATCTTTGACAATGGCACCGATCAATCCGGATGCAATGTCCATGCTCGACAATCGACCATCTCCGAAATGGGCGGCAAGAGCCAACCCACTGTTGACAACCCCAATCGCTTCCGCCGAGGAGAGTGTGCCTGTCGGAGATTTAATCTTGGTTCTGCCATCTGTAGTAACTCCAGATCGTAATTCTCTGAATATAGTAACAATGCGTTGAATCTCTTTTAATGGTGGCTTTTCTGCCGGCAATTGCGTATTTTCCATCATCTTTTCTACTCTTGTTTTGACAATATTGATCTCTTCCTCGGCAGAATCGGGAGTTGGAAGGATTACGGTATTAAATCTTCTTTTAAGCGCCGAAGACAATTCATTTACTCCCTTATCTCTGTTATTGGCCGTAGCAATCACATTAAATCCCTCAATCGCCTGCACCTCAGTATTCAACTCCGGTATGGGCAAAAGTTTTTCAGACAGTATGGTGATCAGATTATCCTGAACATCGGCCGAAATCCGGGTCAGCTCCTCAATGCGTGCAATCTTGCCATTCTGCATGGCATTCATGAGCGGAGTCACAACTAAGGCATCCTGGGTAGGTCCGTCCACAAGCAACTTGGCATAATTCCACCCATATCGTATCGCTTCTTCTCCTGTACCGGACGTACCCTGGATGAGCAATTTTGAATTGCCGGTTATCGCCGCGGTAAGGTGTTCTGAAACCCATGATTTTCCAGTACCCGGAATACCGTATAACAAAAGTGCTCTATCTGTGGTCAATGTGGCAACGGCTATTTCCATCAGACGTCTTTGCCCGATATACTTTGGAGTGATTACCTTTCCATTACTCAATTTGGTCCCCATAAGATAATCTACGACCGCCCTTGGGGACAATTGCCAATTGGCAGGTTTATTGCCCTTATCTTGTTTCCGTAATTCTTCCAATTCCTCTTTAAATTCTTCCTCCGCATGTTGTCGTAATACCGCCATATTGTTTTTGTTTTATAGTTGATGGATCTGATTTCTCATGGTCACCGTTAAATATATTGGATCGAAAATGTGGTTTTTCCAATATCCATATTGATGGTTATTTTGCACCTTTCCGTTGTTGAGTTTCAAGAGATGCTCTGTAATATCAATGTGTATGTTTTCTGAAATTTTCAACCCAATGGTATAATCGTAGCTATTCGTCTTATTGGCCAACCTTTCTACGGTTTCATTTAAAATTATCCGGGAAAAGTTTAAGCTCCATGTATCATCCTCACGATGCGGACAATTGTCTAATGTTTTGACATTTACCAGATTTAGGTTCTTTGACAAGTACTTTTCCCATACAGAAGGAGACAATCTCGACAGTAAAACGGCTACGGTTTCAAGATCTTTCTCTGCATTTAATAACAATAAGAGGAGCTCATCATTTGAATGATAAGATGTCAACTCCAAAAAAGCATTTCTCAAAATAGATTCCTTTTGACCCTTGACAGTTGTTTTGTATTGCTCGGACTCAAAAAAGGATTTGAATACACTTTTGGGTTTCATTCCTGACAAAACTGTCCACATCTCAAACGGAAGAGCGCTACATAATGCATGGAACCAATACAATTGATCTGTTCTATAGTCTGAAGCTGCGGACGAATTTGGATCGATTCCGTACGTCTCAAGCATATTCTGACGATTAAAAAAATCGTCCTCCATATCGGGAATAGAAAGAAAATCTCTTTCCGTTTGAAATACTCTCGATAAAAATCCACTTTTCTCATGAACTACATAATTGTCCAATGCTTCCTGGGTTGCTCTATACAATGTACTATCGGTATTCAATAAAAGTATCTTTGCAAGTATGTTTCTGATTGCCCTTTCTGTAACCGACTCTTTTTCTTTATAACGAAATTCTTCTTTGTACAAATGTTCAACAAAAGGAAATTGAATTGGATTTGGATGCTCCAAGAACAACTTTAGATGTTTCCGTTTTTCGGTTTTGGTTTCTGTTGGCCAGTTTTCTGTCACCATTTGCACTGCCCTTTCCGGATCATTCTTCAATAAATCCGAAAGGAATGTTCTTCGTTGTTGAGCCGTGCCAAAGCTCCAAATGTCATCTTGAGGAGAAGATTCGATTTTTTGATATTTACTATTTTGTTGGGCAAGCCATGCTCCTTTTTTGCCTAATGTGGGCAGGGCCAATGCCTGGGCGGCTTTTGGAACCGTGAGCAATGCATTGAGATAATTGACCAGATGCATGGGATGTACGATCTTCGCTGATGCCGCAACATTCTTAATCCAATCGGTCAATAATCTTGATCGAATTCGTTGGTGATCGATGTCAAGTATTTGTTGTAAGATTGGATAATGTTCATCTGACGCATACTCTAATTCTTCATGAATGGATTTCTCCTCAAATTTAATATCAATTGAGGGAAGCTTTTTCCCGGCCTGACCATAAAAGTGATCAAGGGTAACGGCGTGCAATGCTCTTTCAGCTGATTCTGTTGCATTGATTTCACCAATCATCTTGTGCAAAGGATCACTTAGTTTGGATTCATCCAGCGACTGACGATCGGTACCCAGCAGGCAAATGCTTTTTATGTATGCTCGATTCTTTATAAGACCTGGTATTTATTTTCTATAAAAAGTCCTAGAGGCAATATCCCTTCATTCCTGTTCACAAATGCCATATTGATGCGCTCTCCCACGGAATTGAGTAATAAGGTACTCACCTTATCTTCTTCTAACTCAGGAGACAGCAAGAAATACTTTCGGTCTTTGTCCACAGCCGCTAATCCTTGAGAAAGATTGACAATCTTGACATTAGAGATCAAACCTGCTCGATTGTTGGTCCATGGATTTCTTTGAATATTCTGCATCAAATGATCCTGATAGCTTTGCCAGTTATCCATCAACTTGGATTCGATTCTCAACGATTGAATCACTTCTTTTTGCTTTTTTATAAACGCACGATGTGGATCAAATCCCGGGTAAAATGTCAACTCCGCCTCAATGGCGGTTCCTTCAACAATCGGATGATGTTCTGCATTGGAAAACTTATTGTAAAATCGAATGATCAGAGCGTCCTTACCCAAATCTAATCCATACAACCAATATCGCGTAATGGTCAAGTCTTCCTGAATTTCTGAATGTGAACCCAAAACAAGCCATCGATCCTTGAGAGATATGCTATTGGGATCTGTTGCCAATTCTTTCTGAATAAATGTCCAACCCAACAAACTTTTTATGGCTTTCTGCTCTGCATCAGGATATTGATCAAGATGTTCTGCTGCTTTGATCAATAAAAATAATTTAGCAAGAATATCCAGCGCCCGATCCTGCCAGATTTGCTGTTCACGATAAGGCAGGTTTTTCAATGCTCTTACCCATCCGCCAAGTCCGGGAGCCTTGCAATCCACCATTCGTTCTATCATAGTATCGAAGTACGCAGATGGGCGATTGGGCAATTCCAACAATCCAATTCGTACCAAATCCTTGAGCCATAATTTAAGTTCGGATACTCCTGCCAAGGTCAATTTAAGTTTGTCATCCTCTCGCTTCGCTTTCGCAGAAGATCTTTTTTCCTTTTCTTCTTCTGTAATCTCTTTTTCTTCTTTATCCACCTTCTCCGCTCGCTTGGCTCGTTTGTCCAGCCATTCTTGGACATAATCCGGTTCTTTGGTTACCGTAAAGGCGGCAGGATCGATAGAGTTGACCAGCATAAGTCCAACAGCGTGTTTGCAAGGAAATTGTCTGGAAGGGCACGTGCACTTATAGGCAATATTTGCCGTATCAATCTGCGTCAAATATGGTTTTTTACCGGACCCTCTGACACTTCCCCAGATGGCTCTATCGCTTTTTTCAAGAGTTTCCCATTTAGCCGCAAGGGCAAGTTTTTTCCCAGCTTTAAATGTTGATTCTTTAGGTGCTAATTTTTCTATCTGTTGTTCAGTAAACAAGTTTAATGGATTAGAATTTTCGAATTGGTTTAAATGGTCATCTGGTCATCAGTACAATGACCGATTCTTCCGTAAAAAAAAGAAATTAGTTTGTGATTTTTTAATATGTGTTGAATTGATTTTGGAAATGCGGATAGATTTTTCTCGTATCATTACTTTTTCTGAATTATTCCGATTCTAAATTCAACATTTTATACTCAAAAAGATTTTATCATAATCAACTGTTGTAACCACTCAGATTATCGTTTAACAAAAACCTCGGTCGTAATTTTGTCATCATTTTTAGTCAAAAATGCCGCCAAAATTATATTTGAAACCGATACCATGCCCTGGATTGCAATACAGGGCTGGAAATATTCAAGTCTTACAGACATGTCTTTCTAAAATCAAAGACTCTCTGAATAGTTACCAATTGTTTGTTTGTCTTCGAAGAGATTAAGATTTTTATAGGCATAATTTCAATCTATCGATACGCTTTAATCGTGTTCCTTCCCAATTGATACATATGTACTTCATCCGGTCCATCCGCAATTCGCACTGCTCTCGCATAGACCCAGGCTTCTGCCAGAGGAGTATCCGAACTCACACCCAATCCACCATGTGCTTGAATGGCTCTATCGATTACGGTACACGCCATCTGTGGAGCGACGATCTTTATCATAGCCACCAGATCTTTCGCCGCTTTAATTCCAAATCGATCAATCTTGTCTGCTGCGGATAGTGTCAATAATCGAGCTTGTTCGATTTCGCACCTTGACTTGGCAATATCCTGACGAATGCTACTGTACTGCGCTATTTTTTTACCAAATGTTTCGCGTTCAGCTACCCGCTGGCACATCAATTCCAAGGCACGTTGTGCGCAACCAATTAATCGCATGCAATGGTGTATCCTCCCTGGTCCCAATCTACCCTGTGCTATGGCAAATCCGCTTCCCTCACCTACCAACAGGTTTTCTTTGGGAACACGCACATTTTTCAATTCGATTTCTGCGTGCCCTTCTGGGGATTCCAACGCCCCGAATACACGTAATGGACGTACGACCCGCACTCCGGAAGCATCGGCAGGGACTATAATCATGCTTTGTTGTATATGTCGTTCGGCATTTGGATCGGTTTTACCCATGACGATGTACATCTTGGTGTTGGGATTCATTGCTCCCGTGGACCACCATTTCCGTCCATTGATTACATACTCATCGCCATCCCGCACAATGGATGTTTCAATATTCGTAGCGTCGGAAGAAGCAACATCCGGTTCCGTCATTAAAAATGCAGATCGAATCTCACCGGCCAAAAGTGGTTTGAGCCATTTTTCTTTTTGGTAATCGCTCCCATATTTTGAAAGTACTTCCATATTACCCGTATCTGGAGCAGAGCAATTAAATATTTGCGACGACCAAAGCACCCTGCCCATTAATGCGGCCAAGGGAGCATATTCCAAGTTCGTCAACCCCGGACTTTCGCTACCATATTCCACGGGGAGAAATAGATTCCACAATCCCTCTTCTCGGGCCAGCGCCTTTAATTCCTCATGCCTGGGAAATATCTGCCATGGATTTTCGGACACAAATTGATTGTACTCTTCTTCTAATGGAAAAATATGTCTTTGCATAAAGTCATCGACACGCTTTTGTAGCTCAATGGATCGTGGTGTATATTCAAAATTCATGGGCGCAAATATGTATTTAGTTAACTATTTAGCCAATCTTTTCATAGAACCGGCCGAATTAATTTTGTTATCATTTTTGATCAAAAATGCCGAAATATGAGATTTTCAATCCATTACCAGCCGCAGATTGACTATCCAGAGCTAAAATTATTAAATCCATTCAGGATTATTTCCAAAAATATATTCTCGACAGGACAGGTATCATTTCAACAAATAGTACTCGATACGTTTTAGATTATCATTTTCTTTTCAACAGACCTAACAGACGTATACCTTATTAATTATCAATTTTCAATTGTTCATTTTCAATTATCCGCTATCATTTATAAAAAATCACCCCGCAATCATATATCCTCCATCAGCCGTATACACGCCACCCGTAGAATAGCTTCCGGCATCCGAAGCAAGATACAAGGCAAGACCCACCAGTTCGTCCGGTTGTGCCATGCGTCCAGAAGGCAATTGCTTTTCAAACTGTTTGAGCATATCTTCATTCTGCCAGATGGCTGCACTGAATTTGGTTTGGATCAATCCGGGACAAATGGCGTTGCTGCGAATTCCGGCTCTTCCCCACTCCTTGGCCTGGCTCTTGGTGAGCATGATAAGAGCGGCCTTACTTATGCTGTACATTCCCAATCCAAAAGAAGGACGCAAACCTTCTACAGAAGCGATATTTACAATCGATCCACCGCCTCGTGATTTCATAATGGGATAGCACTTATTTGCAAGAATCAGGCAAGCTTTTAGGTTTACATCGATTATTTTGTCAAAAGCACTCTCTTCTGCCTCGGCCAATTTACCAAATACTGGATTAGTGGCGGCGTTATTGATGAGAATATCCACTCCTCCAAAGGCCTCTATGGTTTGAGCAACCAGATTTTCCCGTTGTTCTGAATTCCCTACGTTGCAAGCGATTCCCAATGCTCGGCCACCATCAGAATTTATGGATTGCACTACGTTATCCACAGCTTCCTGGCTGCGGCTGCTAACAACTACTTTGGCTCCGTATTCTGACAGGCCACGGGCAATGCTTTCACCAATTCCCTTTGAAGCACCAGTGACAATGGCCACCTTTCCGGTGAGATCGAATTTCTTTTTTATGTTATTCATGAATTGTTTTGTTGTGGAACTAAAGGTAGTAAAGTTATTGGGAAATTATGGGTATGTATTTCTTGTTCGGGCTTATCCACTAAGGCACAATGAACACAAAGTCTTCACTATGGTAATTTTAGGATTTCTTTGCGAATTTTTAGCCTGCTAAATGTATTTATGCATAAAAAAGAATGGTTATCGATGTATGAAATTTATCTATCTTTAGCGCTATTACTACTATAAAAGGAAAATTGGATACATGTCCCAAAATGTACGTAAAGGTGAAGAGTTGGATGAAACCAAATTGAACGTCTTTCTCTATCATAAAGAATTGATTCAGTCCGTAGAAAGTCCAATAGAGATTAGTCAATTTTCGAATGGATACTCTAATCTGACCTATCAGTTGGATATTGAAGATCGTTCTTTTGTATTGAGGCGACCTCCCAAAGGAGCGATAAAACGGGGGCATGACATGGGACGAGAATATAAGGTACTTTCTAAATTAAAAACGGGATTCGATCAATGCCCTGAAGTTTTTGCCTTTTCTGAGGGAGGCGATGTAATGGATTGTCCGTTTTACATTATGGAAAAAGTGGAAGGCATCATTTTAACGGCGGGAGAAGCAAAAAAGAGAAATGTACCTGCTGAAGACTATGCAATCATTTCGAATACCTGGCTCAATGCATTTGTTCATTTTCATGAGTTGGATTACCATTCTCTTGGCTTGGAAGACTTGGGTCGGCCAGATGGGTATGTGCATCGACAAGTCTCCAATTGGAGCAAGCAATACTTAAAAGCAGCTACGAGTGAAGTAAAAGAGGCACATGCTGTGATGCAATGGATGGAGCAGAATCAACCTTCCAAGTATGATCACACTCTGATTCATAATGATTTTAAATACGACAATGTAGTTTTTAGTGATTCTTCCTGGAAGACCATTTCGGCGGTACTTGATTGGGAAATGTGTACACTCGGGGACCCGTTGATGGATTTGGGTACTTCACTTGGATATTGGACTATGGCATCGGATGGTGACATGATCAAAGGAGGACTCCCCTCGCCTACGATGTTTGAAGGTAATCCGGGAAGATTAGAAATTGTAAACGCATATGCGACCAAATCGGGCAGAGAGATTTCCAACCTTATTTTTTATTATGCCTTTGGATTGTTTAAAATCGCGGTGATTGCACAACAGATTTTTTACAGATACCATAAAGGACTTACCACAAATGAAAAATTTGCCCATCTCGATAAATCATCTCAATTTCTATGCATGTGTGCCCTTCAAGCCATTCAAAAAAACAAAATTGAAAACCTGTTTTAAAAAGTAAAGAGTAATGAGCTTAGTAAATAAAGTTGTTGTAATTACGGGTGGAGGTTCTGGAATCGGAAAAGCCTGTGCAGAACACTTTGCCGAAAGTGGTGCAACAGTAATCATAGCAGATATCAATTTAAACAATGCATCCGACCTTGTAGAGTCATTATCACAAAAAAATGCTAAAGCGGCTGCACTCAACATGGATGTCACTGATTATAAAAATGTAGAGGCTTCATTGGACGAAGTAGTTGAGAAATATGGACAATTGGATATTATGATCAATAATGCCGGAATCATGAATCAAAACCGAACTCCAACGGCCGATCACTCTTTTGAAGATTGGGATCGGGTGATTGCTATTAACCAGACGGGGGTATTTTATTGCATGAAAGCATCGCTAAAGCATATGATGAAACAAGGTCATGGCGCAATCGTCAATATGGCTTCTTTGGCAGGATTAAAAGCATCGGGGCACAATCTGGCGTACAGTGCCAGTAAGTTTGCCGTGGTAGGAATGACAAAATCCGCGGCTATGGAGTACGCTCCTTACAATATTAGGATTAATGCTGTATGTCCGTCATACACACAAACGCCTATGCTTGATGCCGTGGTCGAAAAGCAACCTGGGATCGATAAAAAGCTATTAAGATTTGTTCCGATGGGTAGATTTGCCGAGGCGGATGAAATAGCAGAGGCGGTGATTTGGTTGGCTTCGGATAAATCAAAGTTTGTGACGGGGCAAACGATTACGATTGATGGGGGGCTTTCGTTGTGAGTTTTAAATTAACCACGGAGGTCACTAAGGTACACGAAGGTTTCACTAGGTCTTCGCAAAGTAATAGATGTTGACATTTTAAAATATAGAATATGACAAATAAACAATTGATATTGGTTAAGAGACCGGTAGGAATGCCGTCTGCTGATACTTGGAAATTGAAAGAGAGTGCTGTGCAGGAATTAAAGGATGGAGAAGTTTTGATACAGAATCATTACATCTCTTTGGATCCGGCGATGCGTGGGTGGATGAATGAAACAAAATCGTATATACCTCCTATTCCGATCGGGGATGTAATGCGTGCAGGATCTATTGGCAAGGTAATTCAATCCAAAAATCCAAAATATAAGGAAGGCGAAGTTCTCACGGGTTGGGGAGGGGTACAGCAATATATTGTGACGGATGGTGAGGGTTATTATCCAGTCGATATCTCGCTGGCACCAATGCCCATGTATATCGGCACACTCGGAATGCCTGGAATGACAGCCTATTTTGGGATTCTGGAAGTGGGTAAGATCAAAGAAGGCGATACAGTATTGGTCTCCGGTGCGGCAGGTGCTGTAGGTAGTGTCGTTGGTCAAATCGCAAAGATCAAAGGTTGCAAGGTCATTGGAATCGCCGGCGGACCGGATAAATGTAAGTACCTCGTTGACGAATTGGGCTTTGATGGTGCGATCGATTACAAAAATGAGAATATCTATTCGGGAATCAAACAATATTGTCCAAAAGGGATTGATGTTTATTTTGATAATGTGGGTGGTGAAATCCTGGATGCGGCCTTATCCAGATTACGTATGCACGCACGAATAGTGATCTGCGGCGCCATTTCACAATACAATAACACTACCGCAATCAAGGGGCCGTCCAATTATCTTTCCTTATTGGTTAATCGAGCGACAATGCAAGGAATGGTAGTTATGGATTATGCAAAAGGTTATCGGGATGCAGCTATGCAGATGGGACAATGGATGATGGCTGGTAAATTAAAAAGCAGAGAGGATATTTATGAGGGGATTGAGAATTTTCATGATACGTTTCAGCGGTTGTTTACCGGAGAGAAGAAGGGGAAGTTGGTCTTGAAGGTGTTGGAGGAATGAGGATTGAGGGTACACTGAGGAGAATGGAAGAGGCACAGAGGTAATGCTTATATGATTAAATATCTAAATGATTGAATGCTTGAAGGGGTCTTTTCTTCGTGAAATCCTTATGTGTTTAGTGCGCTTCGTGGTAAAAAAGTGATGTTGGAAAATCTTGTTATATTAAATATGAATCTATGAGGGCTATTGTATGTGAAAAATATGGGCTTCCTTCGGATTTGAAGTTGAAGGATGTTGAACTACCGGCTGTGGGTGAAAAAGAGGTACGGGTTCGGATTAAGGCGTGCAGTCTGAATTTTCCGGATACATTGATTATTCAAGGGTTGTATCAATTTAAGCCGGAATTGCCATTTACGCCAGGGAGTGATATTGCAGGCATTGTTTTGGAAGTTGGCTCGGGAGTGAGGCATTTAAAGGTGGGAGATGAAGTCTTTGGGTTTACCGATATCGGAGGGTATGCGGAAGAAGCTGTGGTCAATGCGAAAACGATATTTCCAAAACCTCCCAACATGTCATTTTCGGTTTCGGCTTCTTTTATGGTGGCTTATGGTACGTCTTATCATGCGCTTATTGATAGAGCAGAACTGAAGGAAAATGAGACATTAGTTGTACTTGGAGCTTCTGGAGGTGTAGGTTTGGCGGCGGTGGAAATCGCTAAGCAGCGGGGTGCTCGAGTCATTGCCGCGGCATCGACTTCGGATAAACTGCAATTGTGTAAGGTGCATGGTGCGGATGAAATTATCAATTATGCCGACGAAGATCTTAAAACCAGAATCAAAGAATTGACTGATGGGAAGGGCGCGGATGTAATCTATGATCCAGTGGGAGGAGCATTTTCAGAGGCAGCGCTGCGGGCCATCGGATGGGAAGGGCGCTATCTGGTTGTTGGCTTTGCAGCAGGAGATATTCCCAGGATTTCGCTCAACTTACCTTTGCTGAAAGTCTGTCAAATCGTAGGTGTGTTTTGGGGGAGATTTGCTATGAAATATCCTGCTAAAAACATGCAAAATAGCCTTCAATTGATGCAATGGTACAGTGAGGGAAAAATCAAACCTCATATTCATAAATCGTATACGCTTGAAGAAGCACCCCAAGCCATGGAAGAGATGATGGCGAGAAAGGTGATGGGAAAGGTGGTGATTGAAATGTGATTTATTGGATGTATTAATGTATTTGAATTAATTTTACTTTAGAACATGCTATATTTTGCTTTATGTGACGTTGACTATAAACCACCAAGGTTGCAAAGACTGCAGAAAATTCACAAAGTATGCCCAGGGATACGATCTATTATCTTGTAACACTTGGAGCACGTTGTGCTATTTTTAGAGTTCCTTGTGATGAAAATAGATATGGCTTAAAGTAGATTTAAACGATAAAGAAAAATAATCAAGCCAATGGATGACATGATTTCATATCTATCCTTTTGGTGCTTAATAATCACATTTCAATATCAGGAACACTGATGTCCGCTTGATTGTCTTGTTCCTGCCTTATTATCTTTACTTTATAGATCATTGCAGGCTTAAGGCTTGTTCCAATTGAATTCCAAACCTCGTTTATTTCGCTATACGTAAGTTTTTCAGGCTCAAGAGATAATCGACTAAGCTCATTCGGGAAATTCGGTGAATTCTTTGACGAAAACATAGCATTCATTTGAAAAAACTGCACGGTCGCATCCAAAAATTTCAATGCTTCACCATAATCAACAAAATTTGAACTTATCAAAATATTCAAATTTATATTGGAGTAAGCATCCACGGTTAAACGCTTCTGATCTGTCTTGGTCTGCCTAAATGAATTGAACGATCTAAGCTCCTCAAATTCCGTAGTGAGCAGGGTGAAAACAATACGATTCTGATTAGTAAGAGGACTTTGCCCATCAGATTCAACAATGCGATTCACTATGACAGTGTCATTATCACTGCTGAATTTCATTCTTAAAAATTGATTGAGAACGCGAGCTAAAAAATTGAGAGTAGATCCAGTCATAATTTTTTTTGGGATTAAGAAAATTCACTAGAGCATGACAAAACATCTAACGAAGACTTAATTCACTTCCCGGTAAAAATGGTAATAATAGAGGACAAATCGTAATCGTTTTCCAAAAAACCGACAACAAAGCGGAGATCAGCAAAACTAAAATAACAATTGATCCTTTGTTCTTCAACCTTCCTCTAAGATCTTGCTGGGCTTGCAGAAAAGCATGTTGAAGAATATGATGAATTTGTTACTTTTAAGCCTTTATTTCTACACAAGACGAAAACAATGGAAGGATTATTTACCCTTGATGCTTTATTTACCCTGCTTATGTTGGTGCTTCTTCAAGTTGTATTGGGTTTTGACAACCTTCTTTACATCTCATTAGAGTCAAAAAAAGCACCGGAAGATAAACAGAGTTATGTACGAAGGTTAGGTGTGGGCATGGCGATTGTTTTGAGGATTGTGCTGCTTTTTGCCTTGATGTCTTTGATACAATATTTCCAGGATCCTTTTATGGGTATCCATGGAAACAGCATTATTGAATGCTCGTTTAACATCCATAGTGTTATCGTACTTCTCGGCGGAATTTTCATTATTTATACGGCCATCAAAGAAATTTGGCACATGATGTATCTGAAAGAACATGAGGAAACCGACGAAGGCAGATCTTCAGTAGCCAACATAATATTCTGGATTGTCATCATGAATTTGGTTTTTTCTTTCGATTCTATTCTCAGTGCAATGGCTCTTACGAGTGGCATGGAGTTCAAAGCACAATTAATCTTGATGTCTATTGCCATCATTGCAGGAGGTGTTTTGATGATTGTCCTTGCCGATAGAGTTGCCGAATTTTTGAAGAAAAACAGAATGTACGAAGTTTTAGGCTTATTTATTCTTCTTATTGTAGGTGTAATGCTGTTAACCGAAGGAGGCCATCTGGCACATTTGCATTTATTTGGCAACCCAATTTTACCTATGAGCAAGACAACTTTTTACTTTGTAATTACAGTACTTATCTTGTTGGACGTAGTACAAGGGAAATACCAAAAGAATTTGCTAGATGCCGATGAAAAACTGGAGGAAAGGCCTTAGAAGCTCTACTTCTTCAAGAGAATTTGATTGTATATCCCGCTATCTGGATTGATGAATAATATGGGCCAAAATACCCATTAATCCGGCAATTGCGCCAAATACAGGAAGTCCTACCTTACTTGCTTTTTTATCGGTTAAATGAAATCCAAAAACCAGATTACTTTGCCTGCCTAGTTCTTCACTATTGAACGTATCGTATCGCAGATGAAGCCCGATATGATTTTCATTTTGCAAATTTAGACCAAAGGTCAATCCAGGAAACTCTTTGTATCGATATGAATAAAATGTATACCCGAGGTCAAACGAAAGGATACTTTTTTGACCAACAGTTCTGCCCCATCGAAGCTTCGTATTGAATGCATAATCGGATCTATCTTCCATCCTAAATTGAGAACCGATAATGATCCCCAACAAGCCTTTGTGAATTGGTTTTTTATACCCTAAATTCATATACACATCTAAAATTTGGTCTCCACCTTTTAACGAAATGGGATACCCTACTCCCATTTCATGCAAAAACGTATTGAATTTTATTTCTTCATCCTGGGCAGAAGCCGAAGAAAAGAAGAACAAAAACACTAAAAGTAAAGGTGCCAGTCGAGAGGCTCTGGAATTTACGCCAGAACGAATGACTTCTTTAGTAGCTTTCGTTGATTGCATAAAACGCTGACTATTTATGATATTCATGTAAATGCTAAATATAAAATTTTTCTGGTTGCCCATATCTTTGATTCATTTAACATAAACGATCGAGAATACGCATTCGCTCAGAAAAGAGCATGGATTCAAGACGATGCAATTACTGACTTTTGCCAACGAGGTTAGTATACCTCCTTCCACGAGATTCTATTTTTTTATTTAGTTTGCTTCGCTAATCTGCAGTATTTTCTTTTTTAGGTCAAGTAGCTTTAGATCTCAAAGGAGCCGTTTCTAGTGCGTATCGATTTTATCTTTCTATTTCTTTCACCATAGATATCACCAATGATTTGAATCAACAGTATTCATACATGTTGTATTGTTTCCTAAAACTTATGGAGGTGATTTGAATTAGGACTACGCACTTCCAAATTTGATTTATCGAAAACGCTATCGAGATTAGAAGCAATATTCAATCTGCCATTCAAGCCAGGAAGTTTAAAAGCAATTGGCTTTTTGATCAAAATAGAATCAGAATTATGAGTATTCTTTAGTTTTCTATAGGAGTAAAGTTATTTTTAACGCCGATTTCCTACGAAATAAAATCCGAAATAAATGGTCAAAAAACTATCTTCTCTTTCCAAAAGTGGTCAATCACTAGCCAGTAATCCGGCAAGAATAGATTTCGAACTTTTCATGGATGCGGCCCAGAATCTCTATCATCCAAAAACCAATCCGGAGGGTGCATTCGCACTTAATATTGCTGAAAACTCCGTCTCAACGGCATGGATTCAAAATAAATTGGATGAGATTACGGCAAAAAACAAAATGCCGGATTGGGTCATGAAATATACGGACCCCAAAGGCAATCCTGAGGTACGACAATCGGTCGCTACATTCATGGAGAATCATTTGTGTAAATGTCCCATTGCAGCAGATTCTCTGGTTTTATCCGCCGGTGCTACATCTGTAATTGAAATCAGTTCTTTTGGGCTGGCCGATCCGGGAGATGTAGTGGTAATACCCGCTCCCTCCTACCCGATGTATACCAATGATATGGGAGTAAAAAGCAAGTTGGTACGTTATGATCTGCAGACGCATTTTTATTTGGATGAAATTGGGTCTTCGGCACCTGTAACCGTAGCCATGCTGAAAAAAGCCAAAAAGCAGATTAAAGCACAAAGAAAACGGTTTAAGATCTTATTAATTACATCCCCGGATAATCCTACGGGCTGTGTTTATTCCAAAGATCAGCTAAAGAAATTGGCCACCTGGTGTATTGAAAATAAGATTCATATGATCGTGAATGAGATTTATGGACTTTCACTTATTGACACTTCCATCAAGGCCATCAAAAAAGATTATCCCATATCTATTGAATTCCAATCTTTTGCAGGAGTAATGCGGAAAAAGAAAAGCCCATACCTCCATCTATGGTATGCTTTCTCAAAAGATTTTGCCATGTCCGGTCTTCGATTTGGCGTCGTGCACTCCCACAATGAATCTTTTATTCAAGCCTTGTCCAATATTAACATCCCGCACATGGTATCGAATTATACACAATGGATGGTCGGTGAAATGCTTAATGACGATGATTTTATCTCTTCTTATATTCAAAAAAATAAAAAGCGACTCAACAAAAGTTATTTGCTGGTAATAAAGTTCTTGAAGAAACTGGACATTCCGTACATCCCAAGTCGCGGCAGTCTTTTTGTCTGGGCTGATTTCTCGAAATATATGTCGAAGTACAGTGCGAAGGCCGAGGAAAAAATGTGGTTGGATATTTACAGAAAAAGTGGAGTCTTGCTTACGCCCGGTATGGGATTTCAACATCGCCGGATGGGTATGTTTCGAATTGTATTTACAGCGGTACCGTATGAGTATTTGGAGGTGGCTTTGGATAGGATGAGTATTTATTTAAAGAGTCTTTGAGATTGAAATACGTGGTTAGAAAAGAACTATCCCTCGAGCTCTTTCGGGATGACAAAGTCTGCCTTGCTATCTATGTATTGGTGTACAAAGATTTATAGAAGTCCCAAGCATATTAAAATTCCTATTCTCTTTTAGTATAAAAACTGATCCAATACCCAAGGTAAACTATTCATTTTCTACCAGTGTTTTTTTAACTATAATCTGCTTATCGTTACTTAGGATAAATATGACTTCTAATTTGTCTACATTTTCATCTTTTAATAGTCTACCACTTTGTTCTTCATCAAAAGTCAACTCGACAAATTCATTGGAATAGGGCGGTATCATTTTAATCAAGGAAGAAGAGTTATCGCTATTTTTTGGATTTCGATTTAATGTTTCCAATTCCAATTCACCCTTTTCAGTGGTTACGATCAGTCTGGCTTTTTTTATGGCAAGAGTCCTGCGCCCCAAGTTTTCAATCACAACACTCATGGTAGCATTGTTTGTAATTCGATCTGGAATGTATTGTCTCCAACTATTTTTCCGAAAGTCGATTATATCAATAAAGTACTCATATTCCAATTGAATATTCTTCCTGTCATAATACATCGCATCTATTTCACTTTTACTCGCCTTGAATGTACCCGTGTTTCTTCTCACAAAAATTCTTTGATCTTCCTCCTTTAACGTCCCTTTAATCGACTTTATATACCTCGTAATGACAACCGGTTTGTATTTATAAGGAGGTATATGGATTACACTTATTCTATTCCCGTAAATTTCAAAATCATACGTATTTACAGCAAAATGATCACTGCACTTCGAACATACTTTTTGTTGCAATTGTGCGGAGTCACTTAATCCTGAATCGCTGAATTTGGTGGGAAAAAATTTCTTCGATTTATCATCAAATCCGATAACAATAAAACCGTCTAATCCAATAGTATTCACAATAGCAGCGATGTCCTTCACGGCTTCCATCAATCCAAATTTATCAGTTAGATCATACCATTTTCTTTTGAAATCAAATTTTGGACTCTCGGCCTCCATCCCATTTAATGCATTCTGAATAAGTTGCTGAACTCTATTTTTTATTTCAATCCTGTTCAATATTCAAAGAATTTAATTTTTATATATCCTATCTATCAAGTTATGTTTTTATCTGAGAAAATTGATTTTTT
>JBCCVV010000084.1:0-24628 GCA_039194925.1 Bacteroidota bacterium | reverse complement strand
CCTCTACAGCCAAGGGAGTTATTTCCACAGAACCAAGGTAGTTCATCCTCATCTTCCCTGAAATCGTTGCTACGATAAGATGACCATTCTCTAAACGCACACGAAACATGGCGTTTGACAGCGCTTCATCTATGATTCCATCCTGTTTTATTAACTCTTGTTTTGCCATATCATTTTTTCGGAGTGCAAATATCTAATTTTTTATTGAAATATCCTTAAGAAAATCATTATTTTTAATAGCTTCCTCCACAATTGTGTGATCAGATAAAATATCAGCTCCTCCTTTTTTTATTGCCACCGTATGTTCGTAATGTGCGGATGGTTTTTTATCTCTGGTAATTATAGTCCAACCATCTTGATTTACTTTCACCTTACGAGTTCCCAAATTTATCATTGGTTCTATAGCAATCACCATTCCCTCCTTCAATTGGATACCATTTCCTCTCCTTCCAAAATTAGGAACCTCCGGTGCTTCATGAAGATTTTTCCCTAATCCATGACCAACTAGCTCTCGTACGACACCGAATTTGTGTTCTTTTTCCGTATAGGATTGGACCGCATATCCGATATCACCAATTCTGTTTCCCGGCAATGCCGAGTCTATGGCTTTATATAATGACTCTTTAGTCACTACAAGAAGTTTCATAACTTCTAAATCTATTTCTTGAAATGCAAACGTGTATGCCGCATCTCCATAATATCCATATTTGTAAACCCCACAATCTATGGATACGATATCTGTTTCTTTAAATTCGTAATCAGAAGGAATACCGTGTACAACTTGATCATTAATCGAAATACACAAGGTAGCCGGAAATCCTCTGTACCCTTTGAATCCTGGTTCAGCACCATGATCTCGAATAAGCTCTTCTGCTTTTTCGTCTATTTTTTTACCTGTAATTCCTGGCTTTAAGAGAGATCCTGCAAGCGCCAGCGTTTTACAAACGAGCAGACAGTTTTCTCTTATCTTTTCAATCTCCTCATCCGTTTTGTAGAAGATCATTCTTCTTAGAAGCTTGCGCCAATTTGTTGCATTCCGCTTCTTCCTTTCAATCTACCTGACTTCACCAATCCGTCATACTTTCTCATCAGTAGATAACTTTCAATTTGTTGTAGTGTATCAAGTACAACTCCTACAAGGATCAAAAGTGAAGTTCCTCCAAAGAACAAAGCAAATGCATCATTCACTCCAAACTTGGCAATAAATGCAGGAAGTATAGAAATTAAACCTAAGAAAATTGATCCTGGCAATGTAATTCTAGTTGTTAGAGTATCAATGTACTCTTGCGTCTGAGTACCAGGCTTGATTCCAGGTATGAATGAATTTTGTCTTTTCAAATATTCTGAATACTGCTTTGGATTTACCAACAATGCCGTGTACACATACGTAAATACCACTACTAGAATAAAGAATACAATATTATATGGAATAGACTTCCAATCATTCAAAGATTGTAAAAATGCACTATTAGCAACTGCTTCCTCACTGAAAAATTGAACAATCGTAACCGGCAAAAACATGATTGCCTGTGCGAAGATGATCGGCATTACCCCTGCCGCATTAACCTTTAATGGAATGTAATCTCTTGCTCCCGGAATTGGTAAATCACCTCCAGATCTTCCAACCATTCTTTTAGCAAATTGAATTGGAATTCTTCTTACGCCCTGAACAATTAGTATGGTAACAACCACTACGGCAAAGAAAGCAGCAAATTCCAGAATCAATACTAATGGACCAGACTTCGCAAATTGGGCGGTAACTTCCGCAACAAATGCTCCCGGAAGTGAAGCAATAATACCAATCATGATCAATAAAGAAATACCGTTTCCAATTCCTCTATCCGTTATCTTCTCTCCTAACCACATGGCAAATATAGTACCTGTAGATAGTATAATTATATTTCCAAACCAAAACACCGTTGGACTGACCAATGGAGATACTCCTCCCATGGAAGTCAAGTAAGCTAGATATCCACCACCCTGAACTAAGGTGATAAATACAGTAAGCAATCTCGTAATTTGAGTAATTTTCTTTCTTCCAGATTCTCCCTCTTTCTGTTGAAGCCTCTGGAAATATGGAACCGCAAATCCTAATAGCTGAATAATGATAGACGCCGTAATATATGGCATGATACCCAAGGCAAATACGGCTCCCTTATTAAAGGCTCCTCCCGTAAAAATGTTGATTAATCCCAACAAACCTTGACCAGCACCTCCCGATGTTGCAGCATCCAACGCAGCAGGATCAACTCCCGGCAACACGATAAATGACCCTAATCGGTATACAGCCAAAATCAACAGAGTAAAAAGAATTCTATCCTTTAACTCAGTAATATTCCGTATATTTTTTAATGTCTCTATGAACTTATTCATCTTAGTGTTTCTTAGTCTATATTAACAGATCCTCCAGCAGCTTCAATTTTACTTTTAGCACTTTTTGAGATTGCACTAGTTGATACATTTAATTTTGCTGTCAATTCTCCATTACCCAAGATTTTAACCTTATCGCTTTTCTTGGTTATCTTAATTTCAGCTAAAGATGCATCACTAATATCGGTTAATTTGTACTTTTCAGATATCTCTTGCAACCTCGACACATTAATACCAACGTATTCAACACGGTTGATGTTTTTAAAACCTCTTTTAGGAAGTCTCATCTGCAAAGGCATTTGACCACCTTCAAAAGCTCTTTTGCTGCTATATCCAGATCTTGATTTGGCTCCTTTATGACCTCTTGTTGAAGTCCCACCTGTTCCTGCACCTTGTCCTCGTCCAACTCTTTTTTCTGACTTTACTGCCCCTTTGGCAGGTCTTAGATTATGAAGTTCCATAGCTTATATTATTCTTAGAGGTTATGCCTCTTCAATGTTTACTAAATGTTTCACTTTTGTAAGCATACCCACGATTTGTGGAGTAGCATCTTTTACAACAGTTTGGTTCATTTTTCTTAAACCAAGTGCAATCATAGTATCTTTTTGTTTCTTAGATCTGTCAATCACACTCTTTACTTGAGTTACTTTTAATTTCTTCATGGTCTATATATTGACTATCCTTCAAATAGCTTATTCAAAGAAATACCTCTTTCCTTAGCAATTTCCAATGGACTTCTAAGTTTTTGCAATGCATCTACCGTAGCCTTTACAACGTTATGAGGATTTGATGATCCTTGTGATTTAGCAAGTACATTGTGTACACCTGCAATTTCTAAAACCGCACGCATCGCTCCCCCTGCAATTACACCAGTACCATCAGCAGCCGGTTTAATAAGTACTTTTCCCGCACCATACTTTCCTTTTTGCTCATGCGGAATCGTACCGTTATAAATTGGAACTTTTACCAAATTCTTTTTAGCTTCGTCTGCAGCTTTAGAAATAGATTCCGACACGTCTCTGGCTTTTCCCAAACCATGTCCAACAGTACCATTTCCATCTCCAACTACCACCAAAGCAGAAAAACTAAATGTTCTACCCCCTTTGGTCACCTTTGCCACCCTACTAAGGTTAACAAGCTTTTCTTTTAATTCAGTATCTGCCGCTTTTACTCTTTCAGTATTCTTTGCCATTACTTATTTTTTAAAAATTAAGACCAGCTTCTCTGGCTCCATCAGCCAATGATTTAACTCTACCGTGATACAAGTATCCACCTCTATCAAATTTGATAGCATCTATCCCTAATGCTTTTGCTCTCTCTCCAATCAGGGCACCTACTCTCTTGGATACTTCTGATTTAGTGCCATCTCCCGCCACATCCTTAGAGTATGCACTAGCAAGTGTAACACCATTCACGTCATCAATCAGTTGACAAGAAATTGACTTATTGCTTCTAAAAACCGCTAGTCTAGGATAAGAAGGAGTACCACTAATCTTTTTTCTTATTCGTTGATGTATTCTCTTTCTACTTTGTACTTTAGAAATCATTACTGATGTATTTTAATGTACATTAATTATTTAGCAGCTGTTTTACCAGCTTTTCTTCTAATTTGCTCACCTTTAAACCTAATCCCTTTTCCTTTATAAGGCTCAGGCTTTCTAAAGGCTCTGATTTTCGCAGCTACCTGTCCAATCAATTGCTTGTCTACTCCACTAAGAATTACCGTCGGAGGAGTTCCTTTTTCCATTTTGGTCTCCAACTTCAACTCATTCGGAATCGCAAAATAAATCGGGTGTGAATATCCTAATGTAAGTTCTAGTAAGTTTCCAGTATTTGCAGCTCTGTAACCAACACCTACCAGCTCCATTTCTTTAGTATATCCTTCAGAAACTCCAGTAACCATATTGGCTATCAAAGTTCTGTACAAACCATGAATAGATCTGTGTCTTTTTTGGTCGGTAGGTCTTTTCAATACTGCTTGTCCCTCATCAATATCTAATGACAGATCAGCGTCAATTTGCTGTGATAATTCACCCTTTGGTCCCTTT
The DNA here is from genome assembly GCA_039194925.1 of Bacteroidota bacterium. Taxonomy (GTDB): domain Bacteria; phylum Bacteroidota; class Bacteroidia; order Chitinophagales; family Saprospiraceae; genus CAJXUU01. The sequence goes on along the minus strand of JBCCVV010000084.1, from coordinate 20,210 downwards.
ACTGTAACATTATTTGACTTGTCTACAGTAATAGTTATTCCACTCGGTATCGATATCGGTGCTTTACCTATTCTTGACATGATATTCTTTTTATTATTTTCTTATTAATATACGTAGCAAACCAATTCGCCACCTACATTTGCATTTCTAGCTTGCTTATCCGTAAGCAAACCCTTAGAAGTAGAAACAATTGCTATTCCCAAACCATTGATAATTCTTGGAATCTCATTCGCAGGAGAATACTTTCTCAATCCTGGTCTGCTTATTCTACCAAGTTTTTTAATCACGGGCTCTTTAGTCACCGGATCATACTTAATCGCTATTCGAATCACACCACCAATTCCTTCTTCGTCATCAAACTTATATTTCAAAATATATCCTTGATCATAAAGAATCTCAGTAATACCTTTTTTCATTTTCGAAGCAGGAATCACAACAGTTCTGTGGCCAGCTTTTTGCGCATTTCTTATTCGTGTAAGATAATCTGCTATTGGATCAGTAGTTATCATAAATTATTTTTATAGTTTTTTACCAACTGGCTTTAGTCACTCCAGGGATTTTACCATCTAGCGCCATTTGTCTGAATGTAACCCTGTTAATTCCAAATTTTCTCATATACCCTTTTGGCCTTCCCGTCAACAGACAACGATTATGAAGTCTTACTGCGCTAGAATTCTTAGGTAGTTTGTCCAACTCATCCCACTTTCCTTCTTTCTTCAACTGAGCTCTGAGTTCGGCATACTTAGCAACCATTTTTTGTCGCTTTTTTTCTCTTGCTATTATTGATTTCTTAGCCATAGTGTATTAATTATTCTGATTTTTAAACGGCATGCCCAATGCTTTCAACAGTGCTAATGCTTCTGCATCAGTTTTAGCACTTGTAACAAAATTGATATCCATACCGGTAATCCGATTTACTTTATCAAGATTAATTTCAGGAAAGATGATTTGCTCTTGAATTCCTAATGAGTAATTGCCTCTTCCATCAAAACTCTTATCATTGATTCCTCTAAAATCTCTTACCCTTGGCAATGCAACAGCAATCAATCTATCAAGAAATTCGTACATCTTATCATCTCTTAGAGTCACTCTTGCGGCAATAGGCATTCCCTCTCTCAACTTAAAGTTAGAAACTGACTTTCTAGCCTTTACTGGCACCGCCTTTTGTCCTGCAATCTTAGTAATTTCTGAAAGTGCATTATCCACTAGTTTCTTGTCCTGAGTCGCACCACCAACACCCTGGTTGATACAAATCTTCTCAAGTTTTGGAACCTGCATGATAGATTTATAAGAGAATTGCTCATTTAATTTGGCAACAATCTCTTCTTTATACTTTGTTTTTAATCTTGGTGTATAACTCATTACTTAATAGTTTCTCCAGATTTTTTAGAATATCTTACACTTTTTCCGTCCTCTATTCTGTACCCAACTCTTGTAGGCTCACCAGATTTTGGATCTATAAATGCAAGATTCGAAATATCAATAGGCAATGCTATTTCATTAATTCCTCCAGGATTATCCTGAGTCGGTTTTGTATGCTTTTTAGCAATATTCACGCCTTCAACCACTGCTTTTCCTGACTTTGCGTGTATTTCAAGTACATTACCCTCAGTACCTTTATTGGCTCCTGCAATTACTTTTACTTTATCACCTTTTTTTATCTTATACTTCGGTGCGAATCTATTACTCTTACTCATAGTATTTTCTAGCTAAAAGTTCTTCTAATTAAAGCACCTCTGGTGCAAGTGATACAATTTTCATGTAATCTTTATCACGCAACTCTCTCGCTACAGGTCCAAAAATCCTTGTTCCTCTTGGCTCTTCAGAAGCGCTTAACAATACGACTGCATTATCATCGAATCTAATGTACGATCCGTCTTTTCGTCTTATCTCTTTTTTTGTTCTGACGATTACAGCTTTTGATACTGTACCTTTTTTAATTCCGCCAGGATTCGCATCTTTTACCGTAACCACAATTTGATCACCTATCGACGCATATCTTCTTTTCGACCCACCTAGTACTCTTATACAAAGCACCTCTTTCGCTCCGCTGTTGTCAGCTACTTTAAGTCTTGATTCTTGTTGTATCATTGCTAATAATCTTTATAGCGTTATGAATAAACTATTTAGCTCTTTCTAAAATTTCCACAAGTCTCCATCTCTTTCTTTTACTAAGAGGACGAGTCTCCATGATTCTCACTCTATCTCCTTCGTTACACTCATTTTTCTCATCATGAGCAACAAACTTCTTGGATTTCTTAACGAATTTTCCGTAGATAGGGTGTCTCAGTTTTCTTTCAACGAGCACAGTGATAGATTTTTCCATCTTATTGCTGGATACTATACCGATTCTCTGTTTACGTAATGCTCTTTCCGTCATTGCTAAATTATTTGCAGCCTAAGCCTAAATTATTTTCTTCGTCTTCTTACAAGTTTTGACCTTTTTGCCAATTGTTCAGGAGTCATTGACTTCAACTCTCGTGCCCTCTTTTCTGTATATAATCTTGCAAGGTCTTTTCTTTCCTCTCTCAATTTCAAAGGATTCTCCAAACCTCTTACCGCATGATCAAACTTCATCTGCTTGTATTCCGCCTCTCTTATGTTGATCTCATTTTGAAGATCTTCGTCAGAAAGCCCTTGTAATTCGATAAATTTATTAGTTGCCATTTTATATCAACTTTAATTTTTATTCTAATTAGGCGTAGTCTCTTCGTACCAAAAATTTAGTTTTCACAGGCAATTTTTGAGCTGCAAGTCTCATTGCTTCTTGCGCCACTTCCACTGGTACTCCATCCATTTCAAACATAATCGTCCCTGGCTTTATAGCAGCAACCCAATGGTCAAGAGCTCCTTTACCTTTTCCCATCCTTACCTCAGCAGGCTTGGAAGTGATCGGTTTGTCTGGAAAAATACGAATCCAAACTTTCCCCTCTCTCTTCATGTACCTTGTCATTGCGACCCTTGCAGACTCAATCTGTCTGTTGGTAATGAATTTTTCTTCCATCGACTTTAAAGCAAATGAACCGAAGTTTATAGTACTACCTCTATGCGCAATACCTCTAATTCTTCCTTTCTGTTGCTTTCTGTATTTTGTTCTTTTTGGTTGTAACATCTTAAAACTGCTTTATTTTGCTGCCCCTTTTTAAAAAGCTCGGCAAAGGTACGTTTTTTTGTTATAATTATCTTCTTCTGTCTCCACGTCCACGATTGTCTCTTCCTCGTCCTCTTCCACCTTTTTTATTGTCAACTCCTATATTTGGAGATAGGTCTCTCTTTCCTAATACCTCACCCTTACAAATCCACACTTTAATTCCAATCTTACCGTAAACAGTCAACGCTTCTTGAAGTTTGTAATCTATATCTGCACGGAATGTATGCAACGGAGTTCTTCCATCTTTGTACTCTTCACTTCTTGCCATCTCGGCACCGTTCAATCGACCACTAATTCTCACTTTGATTCCCTCGGCACCAGCTCTCATTGTAGACTGAATAGCCATCTTAATTGCTCTTCTGTAGTTGATTCTTGACTCAATTTGCTTGGCAATGCTCTCTCCTACAATCGCTGCATCCAATTCAGGCTTTCTGATCTCTACAATGTTGATCTGAATGTCCTTTCTAGTCAATTTTTTCAACTCTTCTTTGATTCTATCTACCTCAGAACCACCTTTACCTATAATAATACCAGGTCTGGAAGTATGGATAGTAACCGTTACTCTCTTCAGAGTTCTCTCAATAATAATTCTGGCAATTCCTCCTTTGGTGATCCTTGCATGAAGATATTTTCTTATCTTCTCATCTTCGACAACTTTGTCTCCGAAACTTTTGCCACCATACCAATTAGAATCCCATCCTCGGATGATTCCTAATCTATTGCCTATTGGATTTGTCTTTTGACCCATGTTTTATGAATTATGCTTGTTCTTCTTCTGAGTTAAGTCCTTCTATTTCAATTGCATTTTCAACTACAATTGTAACGTGATTCTGTCTCTTTCTGATTCTGTGTGCTCTTCCATGTGGAGCAGGTCTGAATCTCTTGAGCATAGTACCTTCATTTACGAAAGCAGTTTTGATCCGAAGATCGTAATCGTCTGCACTATATGCCATGTCTCCCTTATTCTCCCAATTACTAATTGCAGATCTTACAACTTTCTCTAACCAAGTCGCAGCTTCTTTTTTAGTGAATTGTAGAATGTTCAATGCCTCGTAAACAGACTTACCTCTGATATTATCGACTACGATTCTCATCTTTCTAGCCGACATTGGACAATTTTTTAATTTTGCAACAGCTTCCATGCTATTTTATTTTTTAGCTATTCGCTAATTATTATTTCTTACCTCCATGGCCTTTGAATGTTCTCGTAGGAGAAAATTCGCCAAGTTTATGACCTACCATATTTTCAGTAACGAATACAGGTACGAATGTTTTTCCATTGTGTACAGCAATCGTCAAACCCACCATATTAGGGATAATCATTGAAGATCTTGACCAAGTCTTAATTACCGACTTTCTCTCCGATGACTGAGCTTTTTCAACTTTTGTTAAAAGTTTATGAAAAACGTAAGGTCCTTTTTTTATTGATCTAGCCATTATACTTTATTAATTGCTATTGATTATTTTTTCTTTCTTCTACTTACGATTAGTTTCGTAGAGTATTTCTTATTATTTCGGGTTTTTTGACCTTTGGCCATTACACCGGTTCTTGATCTTGGATGACCTCCTGAAGATCTTCCTTCACCACCACCCATTGGGTGATCTACCGGGTTCATCGCTACACCTCTTACTCTTGGTCTTCTGCCCAACCATCTTTTTCTACCTGCTTTACCCAAAACCGTTAGTCCGTGATCTGGATTACTGGTTGTACCGATTGTAGCTTTACAAGACGAAAGAATTCTTCTTACTTCTCCAGAAGGCAACTTGACAATTACATATTTTCCTTCTCTACTCATCAATGTCCCGTACGTACCCGCTGATCTTGCTAATGCGGCACCTTTTCCAGGAGTCATTTCGATCGCATGGATCGGAGAACCTAGTGGTACATTTTTCAAAAACAGTGCATTTCCTGTATCTGGAGTTGCTTTTTCACCAGATATAATTTCTGATCCAACGGTTAATTTGTCCGGAGCAATGATATATCTCTTTTCCCCATCCGCATAAACGACCAATGCAATATATGCTGTTCTATTTGGATCGTATTCGATAGTCTTGACCTTAGCAGGAATATTGTCTTTATCTCTTCTAAAGTCAATTACTCTATACTTTTTCTTATGCCCGCCACCAATGTGTCTCATGGTCATTTTACCTTTATGGTTTCTACCACCAGACTTGCTTTTTCCGCTAGTAAGACTCTTTTCAGGCTTATCCGTAGTTACCTCAGCATACATGTTACCAATTCTGGTTCTTGTACCTGGAGTGATCGGATTATATTTTTTGATTGGCATGTCTTTGTCTTTTTTACTTGACTAATTCATTAAACTTCTCCGAAGAAATCTATTTCATCTCCTTCTGCTAATGTTACAATAGCTTTCTTGTAACTGCTAATTCTACCCTTCAAAATACCGGATCTGGTATTTCTTGTTTTAGCCTTAGCAGGCATATTGATTGTATTAACAGACTCTATCGTAACATCAGGATACATTTCCTGAACTGCTTTTCTGATCTCAATTTTATTTGCATTCTTGTTCACTACAAAACTGTACTGTCCATGACTGGCAGATAAAATTTCTGATTTCTCAGATATGATCGGTTTTATAAGTATGTTCTTAGCCATTTTAATTCTATTTATTTGGCGTACAATTCTTTTAACTTTTGAACAGCTCCTTCAGCAATTACAACAGAATTTGCATTTAGAATCTGATATGTATTCACCTCATCCACTGAAACTACTTGAGTTCTTTGGATATTTCTGCTTGAGATGTATACGTTTGGACTATGCTCTGAAGTAATGAATAGAGACTTCTTACCGGCAAGCGAAAGATTTGATAATACTGCCTTGAAATCTTTTGTTTTCGGCGCCTCAAATGTAAAATCCTCGATTACACTGATGGCTCCGTTTGTTGCTTTGTGAGAGAAAGCTGAAGCTTTGGCTAATGCCTTTACTTTTTTATTTAGTTTAAGGTTGTAGTTTCTTGGTCTTGGTCCAAAAATTCTACCTCCTCCTCTGAAAACAGGTGATTTTAATGATCCGGCTCTTGCCGTACCTGTTCCCTTTTGTCTTTTTATCTTTCGGGTAGAAGCTTTTACTTCTCCCTTCTCTTTAGATTTATGTGTTCCTTGTCTTTGAGCGGCGTTATATTTCTTAACTGCCAGATATACTGCATGCTCATTAGGTTCTATTCCAAATACGGAATCTGGAAGTTCAATACTTTTGCCCGTAGAGGCTCCCTGGGTATTTATTACATCTACTTTCATCTTCCTTGTTATTTTTCAATTACTACGATAGATCCTTTATGACCTGGTATAGCACCTTTGATTAACAATAGATTTTTTTCTTCAAGAATTTTGACAACAGTAAGATTTTTAACCGTTACTCTGTTGTTTCCAGTTCTTCCGGCCATCTTCATTCCTTTCACAACTTTTGAAGGGTAAGAAGCTGCTCCAATAGATCCAGGAGCTCTCATTCTGTTATGCTGACCGTGTGTAGCATCACCAACACCACCAAAGTTATATCTTTTTACTACCCCTTGGAAACCTTTACCTTTTGACCTTCCTATCGCCTTAACAGTATCTCCCTCCTCAAAAACGTCGGTAATTGTAACAGAATCTCCCAGATTTTTATCCAGCGAACAATCTCTAAATTCGATTGATCTTTTCTTTGGAGTGGTTCCTGCCTTGTCATAATGCCCGGTAAGACCTTTAGAAGTGTTTTTGGCTTTTGCTTCGCCATAACTCAATTGCAATGCATAATAACCATCTGTGTCCTCAGTCTTAACTTGAGTTACCACATTTGGAGTAGCTTCTACAATTGTGCAACTTATATTTCTACCATCTTCATTGAAGATACTAGTCATACCTATTTTTTTACCTATTATTCCATTCATATTATAGGTTTTATATAATTACTAGCAAAGAAAGCAGCCATGTCTGACTTTGCTTGTTATTTTCTACGATTGAATTATGTCAATTTGACCTGGATATCTACGCCACTAGGAAGCTCTAGTTTCGATAGCGCATCTACAGTTTTCTGTGTAGGTGTAAATATCTCGATCAGTCTTTTATGTGTTCTCATCTGAAACTGCTCACGAGATTTTTTATTTACGTGCGGTGATCGCAAAACTGTAAATATTTCTTTCTTCGTAGGCAGCGGAATCGGACCAGAAATAACCGCTCCACTGTTTCTCACAGTTTTTACGATCTTCTCCGTACTCTTATCCACCAAGTTGTGGTCATAAGAACGAAGTTTAATCCTAATTTTTTGATTCATAGCCTTAATTAAAAGTGTTTATTTCTAAATCGGCTGCAAAAGTACAATAGCTTATTTACATATGCAAACTATTATCGAAATAATTCACAACAATTATATAAATTAACCCTGCAAGAAATATTTACTTACCACAGAGTCCTTTGATCATATAATTTACCGGTATTTTGCATCTTAACCATTTTTTTGAAAAATAAATTTTATCACATGAAAAACTTTTACACAATAATTTCTTTATTACTTTTTTTCTTCCCTGAATATTCCAATGGTCAATATGGAACTCTAGTAGAGGATTTCTATGTTGGACCGCAGGGATCGATTAACTCAAAAGGAGTATTACTCAAGGATAATGTATACTACATTGGAACACCTAACGATACAACCGATAGATCCTTGCTAAAATATAACATAAGCTCAAATGAAATATCAGTAGTTACACCTTCCAATGATTTAGTTTTTACTCGTTTAGATATTCATGCCACTGAAAATAATATCTATATGAATTCATTTTTTGGTTTGTATCAATACAATCCCAGTTCAAACGCTATGAATTTAATTTTTTGGACTGACCCCTTTGATATATTTAGTAAAATATATATGCATCAAGGAGTATTCGTGCTGACCGCCTTTGAATCTGGCACAAATTCATGGACAGCATATTATTACAATGAAAAAACAGGAATTACTAAAAAAATGATGGATAATATTGATATGGGTGAAGAGGAATTATTGGTGACAATGGGAGATGACTATATTGCCATAAGGTCAAGTGTCGTTTATTCCGATCCTGTAATACCATCCTCTATCTATGACAAAAATAATGGAGACATACTCGCTATAGAAGAAATCATTCCTGAGTACGACTGTGATATTCAATATAACCTGCATACATCATCTTCCTACCTCATCTATGAATGTGACTTTGATTACATCATTTTTGACAAGAACACAATGCAATCGGAAGTTATCGAAGTCATTATTAAAGAAGCGTATGAAAACAGCTCGCATTTATTTGCACAATCAACCGGTGCTTTATGGTCAATAGATAAACAAAGTTATGAGGTTCAAGTGCTAAATGACAATTGGCAAAGACCTTTAAAATATTTTGAGGACAAGTTTTATTTATTGGATTATGTGGATAACGTCCTTTTGGTATTTGATGGAAATGAAGAGAATACCAAAAGAATTGACATAGATGTAGAATTAAATTTCCGTTCAGAATTATTGGATGTAATTCGAGTGGGTGAAAAGGTCTTGATCGCTTTCGACCAAAATATCGATAAAAATAGCATTTACGAACTTCGCGAGGATGAGTTGGTTTTAGTGCTAGAGAATTTACATCATTCCGGCTTAATTAATTTAATATTTTTAGAGGCTCAAGGCAAATTACTATTCACCTATGAAAATGAAATCTACGGAGAAGAATTGTTTCTACTTGATCTGGAAACAAACGCTATAAAAGCGACAAATGAATTCCCTTTTTATGTATATCCAAATCCCGCTGGGAATCACCTAATATTGGACAAAAATCGAGATCAATACAAGGCTTCAATAATAAATTCTTTGGGTATGCACTGCACAAATTTGAACACTGGAGTAAATGATATAAGCATGTTGTCGAATGGAGTTTACTATATCAATGTCGTTGATGTTAGTAATGGCAAGAATTACATTAAGCCCATTATCATCTCAAAATAGAATTATCACCCACCGTATTCATTATAATGCTTAAAGGATTCTTCATGAACACAATGGGTGAATTATGTTTATTATCTATTAATGACCAATTTTTCTAAAGTTGTGGTTTTCGGAGATTCAACAATCACAATGTACATTCCACTTGGAATATGAGAAACATCAATTGTTTCTCGAGTGCTTTGGATAATTGACTTAGTCAATATTTTTCCATTCACATCAAGAATTTTTACATTAAGCCCTTTTAGCTGGTCATAAGTATCAATATACAATATGGAATTAGCCGGATTTGGAAAAATAGAAATGGAGTTAACAATTTCTTCTTTAGATTCTAAAAGTAGTTCTTGCTCTAGACTCGTACTGTTATTCTTGTCCATTGTGGCCAGGATATTATTTGTATTTTCGGTACAACTGAGTGCAGTAGACCAGGATGTACCGCCTCCGCAATTTGCTCCTATTACTTCGAGTGAGATATAGCTGTCTGATTGAGTTGTAAATGATCCAGTCAAATAACCGGATGATATGCAATGGCCAGTACTAGAATTTCCTTCAAGAACAAATCCTGACCCTACAATAAGGTCAATAGGGCTATTGATATAATCACCCAAAAAGAAATCAGAACAACAGTTGTTACTGGTACAACACGATTCTGGTCTTCTGGTAACGCCTCCTGTATTGATAATTACTCCATTCACATCAGAGCTAATGATCAATTGATCTGTCACGTAATCAGGATTAAATGACCAATTGACCGTAACCCCCGCTGGAATGTATCGTCCGTCGTTAAATCCTTCATTGCCTCCGCTGCCACTTAATGATATGGTATTGGTATTATTCAGTGTTACCGATTTTATACTTGTACAACCTGTAGCATCCGTAGCTGTCACAGCATAATCTCCGGGTCCCAAATTCTCAATTCTCGAAGTCGTGGCTCCGGTATTCCAGATATAATTGATGGGAGCTGAACCATCCACCAGTATCTCTACGTACCCATTATTTGCACCACAAAATGGATGAGCATAATCAAGGTCAGCTTGTCCATCCGGCAGGATAAATTTGATACCTGTTTTTGTACATCCGGCTGCGTCTGTAACAGTAACGTAGTATGCACCAGGCGCAAGATCATTTATCTTGGAAGTAGTTGCACCATTACTCCAAAGGTAATCATATGGACTTATCCCAATTGGTTGAACGGTCAAAGATCCATTATTCTGGTCACACGAAGCGTCCTCTTTTGAAATGGACAAATTCATGTTTCTCAAATTAAAATACCGAGTTCCAATACACCCTTCCGCATCTATTACCGTCACATAATAATGACCAGAACCAACACTTTTAAGCTCATTGGTGGTATTGCCGTTATTCCATGAATAGGTAAATGGAGGTGTTCCTCCCAAAGGATTCAATGTGACATTAAATTCTTCGCCTGAACATTCTATATTTTCAGCCAGATAATCATCCAAATTCAGTTCATCTGCAATCAGAATTATTTCTTCCTCATATAAGCAACCCTTGGAGTCCAGAATTTCCAAATGGTACGTCCCTTCTGTTAAATTCTCCAGCTCTACACTTCCCGTTGGATTGGGTAAGTGAATAGATCCATTAACTTTAAAATCATAGGGTGGAGTACCTCCAATGGGTTTAAATTCGAGTCGCCCATTATTCATCCCACAATTAGGATTCGCCATTTCGTAATCAATATCCGTAACAGGGTAGTCACAAATACAATCCACATCTACTCCAAGAACTAAATATCCTACTTCCTGATTTGAAAAGGAGCCTTGAGTAATGAAATCATTAGCCGAAACAAGGTTTACTTCTACCCCATTCTGATTTAAATTTTGGTACATCACAAATTGAGAACTTGCCCCATTTGATGTCTGAGGAAAGGCGAAGAAATAGGGCCTATGGTTTTCAGGAAAACTTTGTCCAGAATTATTAGGAAATGAGATGTTAGTCCAATTATGATTGATGTTGTTCGCAGTCCTGCCTACTACAACCTTTCTGCCACCAATGGAAGTCTCTCCCTCTTCAATAGCAATAAAACTTACTTCTCTTTTACCTCCATTTAATACATTGTATACATCCCTCAGTTTAATTTTGAATCCGTATCTGGAGACATCTTTTAATTCTATTTCAAATCCTCTGTCGCCATCGACTTGTATGAGCGTAGGAAGTATGATAGGTATATTCGCAAATGGTGTATCAAAAGTAAAATGCTCATAACTGTCTGATCCAACTTCTGCAATATTGACTACAGTTTGTAAATCTCCTAAAGTATTTGAACCTATATTAAAGGACTGGTATGCTAATCTTTCGTTATTGAAGCTATTGGATGTGCTCAATATCTCTCTTCCCAATACAAATTGGGAAACATTGTTACTAATGATAGTATTAGAAGAAACGACTCCTCCATTCATGGTCAATGGACTTAGAATGACATGTGGAGGCATACTGCTTTGATTGGTTGACAGCGAATTATGCCCTACCAGATAATCTTCATCTCCAACATTACTTACCAGGAATTCATTGCAATCATCATTTGGAACATGAAAATTATCGTCACAGTCGAGTTCGAATTGTGCTCTATGTTGTGCATTCGAAGAGCACATATCATCAAAATCGGGATACCTGTATGGTCTTATTTCAACTCTAACTGGTTCTTCAGAAATTAATGTAAAAGGATCTTCAGAGGGAGTATTGACCCCATTGCCATCACAATCCCATATAGATAGTGAGGTATTTCCTTGCCAAAAACTAATATGTAAGCCTTTTGCCTTATCTCCTCCGGGGTCACTACCAAGTCCAATTATTGAAACTTGATCCCCAGCACCTAGACCGTGGAATAATATGATTCTAGCATCAACTATCTCATCCCCGTTTTGATCTAGATCATAATCTACTTCAAATCCACAAAGATTACCAGTTTTAAAGCCAGGATCGTCTATAACTATGTCAGGATCAATAAAATAATTAGTTAAGACGCATCTTGTACCATCTGGTAGTACAATAACTACGTCATAGTTTCCTACGGGTTGGTCACTAATATCTACAGTAAATGGATCACCCCAAAATCCTCCTAATTTTAATTGTTGGGTATGAACTGGTGAGTTTGCAAATAACTCTACTTTAATTGTAACTGTTGGAGCTGGAGATGGTCCAAAATAATCTATAGTCCCGCTAAATAACCCATTACCATTATTTGCATCCATCCAAACAACAATATCGGAACATTCAATTGGCTCATCATTATCATCACATGCATCGCCTATCCCATCTCCATCTGTATCCTCCTGATCTGGATTTGGGACGTTCGGACAGTTGTCATCCGTATTGTTGATTCCGTCGTCATCTGAATCATCATCACCAATAAAATTACAACCGCTTACAGTAGTACCCGTGAGTAGTATTTCAACCTCATCTATTAAGGAACGACATTCACCATCATAAAATATCTTATAAATCCCAGGCTTTAAGCATCTAAAAGACATATATTTATAACCATAATCGTATCCACCATCCGCTTCTGGAACAAAAGTAATATTTTTCCACCATTTATCTTCGTCGTGGTCTCCAGCTACATTATTTAATACTCTTATCTCTCCGTTTCCTGTTTGTTCTCTATCAGGGTGACAATGTTGTATAATTTCAATGTTAAAATCAATCTCGTATTTAGGTGGCCATATCTTAGTTCTTCTTCTTTCGGCTCCACATCCATCAATTATTCTGTATTTATCGGAAGTACCACTATAAGGAACAGTATAGGTTCTCTTTTCTGTATATGTTTTTTCTATTAAGTCCCATCCTTCAAAAATCTTCCTCTTTCGATATACCATAAAAGGAGGAGCACCGCCTTCGAAGGTCAATGTAGTAGTCCCTGCATATCCCTCACAATCTATCTGGTCATCAATTTCAACATTAATCAGCTCATCATAATCTACCGAAGGCATTTGAAGATCAAAATTCACCATTTTTACTTGCTCACATGCATCTGTAATTTCCGCAACATAAGAACCACTATTATAATTGTATAACCTATGGCCTGGTAAATTGGGAATCCAATTTATATTGTAAGGGGGAGTGCCACCTTCAATATTTAATGTAACGATAGCAGGATCACCATAACATTTGGGTTTAGATATTTCTTTCGTTACCGAACCGATCTCACTGTAAGGATATTCAATTAACTCGAACGATTCGTAAAACTCACATCCCGAAACGTTATCCGTCAACGTGGCATAATACGTTCCTGATTCGAGTTCATTAATAAAAAACTTAGTTGCTCCAGTTGACCACACAACTTCAAAAAGATCATCTATCAACGCACCATTATGAATGGCCGTCACCTTCAAATCAATACTACCATCCATATCATTATAACAGGGCTGATTAATATTCGCGCTTACAAGAATTTCAAGTTCATTTTGAATTTCAAATGTCTTACTCACTTCACAACCTAATGCATCGCTAATTTTCAAATTGTAAAATCCTTCTGCCAGATTATCAATGCTAGTAATGCCAGATTGATCGGAAACCTGCAATACCATTCCGGTATCATCAGTCCATTCGAATTGTAATTCTGAAAACGATCCGGCGTACTTCGATACACTATATTGTAGATCATAATTATACATCTTTATTATACCATTGGGATTTTCGCAAGATGTTGATCCTTCTATCATGACAAATGTATCATCCAATTCCATCTCACAATTGCAATCTGTTAAATCAAATGTTTCCTCAAATTCGCAAGAGATAAAATCACCGGAAGTTGGATCAGGTATGCTTACATTAAATGTCGCTACATAGATTCCTGGTACAAGATTACCGACGACCAATGCATTGTTCAAAGGTGCGTCAATTTCAGAGGGCCATTGCGTCCATTCAGAAGTCATCATCGCTCCCATTGGTGAAACTATCTCAATAGTACCGTTATCCAGGTGACAACTTGGTTCGGTGACCTTATATTCCAAGTCGTCACAATCGCACAAGGCATCTACAATAACTTCATTTGTGCATCCAAATGCATCGGTAAATATTACAGTAAACTTTCCATAATCAGGAATTGATACTTTTTTGACATCTGAAGGCAAGTCCTCTTTATGGTAGATGTTAATATTGTCCTTTTCTATATCTACAGTAAAAGGTCCGGCCTCTCCTGTAGTGATCAGGTAAAAAGTGGTCTGGCAATTGCCATTCATCCATTTATTGACCGGGTACGCAGTAAAGTCTGCTTTGGCTGTAATGACCAGACACGTAAATAGTATTATAAGTTTAAGTGATTTCATAATTGGTGATTATTTGTCTTAAGAATTGTAATATTTTTATGGGGTTGTTAATCCATTTTATATTTAAGAGAAAAAGGTCATTCTTCTTCTGAATAGGTAATTAATAAACCTTCATTCCAAAAAGGTAACTCTTGCATATAATCAGATCGTGGATGAACAACAATACCGACAAAGGGATAAATTTCCAAAGTTGGAGTATTTCTTCCAAAACTCAAATTGCTTGTCAAATACAGAATAGTAAATAACGCTGATTTTATAATAAGCATGAAATATTGATATCTGATTTTCATTCTTCCTCTGTATTCTTGTAATCATTACGATCAATGATATCACATAACAAATAATAATACTCTTGTTCACTTTTGATATAATTCAAGAATATTTCTTTCTCATCCGCTGTCCATTGCTTTAATACAGCTTTAAGCTCCAATTTAATTTCAGTATTAGCTTCTTGCAATAAAAAGATTGCAGGCAACCATGAATGCTTTATAAATCCCATCTCATTTTCATTTCGAGCATCGATTGAAAGAATAAGTTCGAACAAAAGAGATTTGATCTCAATATCCTCAATAGCTCTTCTAGCCATCAAAGCATACAAATTTCTTTTTTTGTATCTTACAGGATTGAGAAATTCACTCTTAAGAACCTCATTACTGATTTCTTCTATACTTGTATTAGGATCTATCAAAGTCATATTTATAAATTCATTAAATTATCAATTAAATCTAATACCGATTGATCTGGAGTTCCCATTTTACTCATAATATCATTAACCTCATTTTGAAAATTGGTTTTGAGCTGGTTAGCAACTGATGTTTGCCCCATGTTTAACATCTCCTCAATCTCTAACTTATAAGCATTATATTCTGTAGTAACTCTAAAGTTGGGATCAAATACTCCTTCAAAACCTTTAAACCCTGCTGCTTGATCATCAAGAAAATGTCGGTGCTCATGCCTCAATGCAGTAATGGAGGCGTCTGGGTCAATAATTAGCTGACCCGGCTCTCCTTTCTTAAGACCTGGTGCATAAGCAATATCACCGCTTCTAAACGTCACCTGCCCACCGGCTGCTTCAATCTCACCAATTAACTGATTCCATTCTGTTGTATTATTTACTTTTCCAGAACCTAGTATATTCTTTACTGGATCCCCCGCAGAATTATATGTGCCCTTCCAAACTTTCCATGCATCAAGCTTTGATGGGTTATTTTTCATCCATGTTTTAAAAAGAGGTTCAAGTGCAATGTCATCAGACATTCTTTGAAGAAGTGTAATATTAGTTCTAAAAGGTTGCTTAGAAAACATGACACTCCACGCTTCCACATGATTTGCATTTACATACGCAAGATTATAGCCAATTTTCTCTGGATTATTCACCGTATTCAAAATATCCACAAAAATGTCATTGCCATTATTACTTGTCAATCTGATAGCATCTGCCAATTCTTCATTTATAAGAAAAAAACCATCTTCTGGAAATTTACGAGCTATATCATCTAGGATAGTTGACGAAATTGGATTTGATCCCTGCCCATATAGGATGTCTAATTCATCTCTTAAAATCTTTTTTAAACTGCCAAAAAAGCCATCAAGTGCAGCTTCTACTGTTTCATTATTATATCTTAGTCTTCGATGACCATGCTTTTTAACTATTGCCTGTCTAATAGCCGACCCTTGCTCAAACCAAGCCTTTTCCATTGCCCTCATTTTGGCATAATGCCCAGATGTCACCCTACCTGTCACAGAAAAAATAGCAACTTCAGTAGAAATGGCTTTCCAATTATTGCACCAACCATCAAATTGTGTATCCAATCCTTGACAAATAGGTTCTATGGAAGTCAAAAGATCCAAGGCACCAATTCCTAAATCTGATATAGCAAATGCTCCTCTTAAGGTTGCCAATTCTCCTGCATTATACAATAAAACTACATCTGCCGCTGCAAAAGCTGCGCCCACGGCGAAGGCAGTGGTAATTAGTGTTTGTCTATTAATTTTTTCTGAGGTATTCTCTACAGCGCAAGGAATAAAGACTCCTGGCACCACTCCTAACGAGCTTAATTGAAATCCTCCACTTGTCGGCAAGTTAAAATCAGGATTATCAATTTTTACTAGATATGGATTGTAGTATTTAAAATCATTTTGAAATGAATATGCTTGCGCGGGTCCAGAAACAAGTACTCCTGAAGTATTAAAAGAATTGTTAATTATAGTTCCCATACTGGCATAGGAGTAATCCACATTAACATCTAGCTCATTGAATATTCCAGAAAATGAAGACACTCCGAATCCTGCGTATAAATTTAGTAACTCCTTTTTCTGAACAGCAATCTCCGTATTTAATGTACTTTGAAGCTCTAAAACATAAAAAAGGTGAGTTAATGATTCAAATAACGGATCATTATATTTGAAAACTTCATGAATGTTATCAATGAGCAATGGGTCATTTTCTATTTCATCTAGCAAACATTTTTTGACTTTAGTCGCAACGTCTTTAGAATTTGTTTTGATAAGTTCAGCAAGAGCTAAAGCTCTAATATCAACACATGAAGGAGTCGCGTCTTCTACTTCCGGAGGATATATGGTTTCATATATCAATTGACACAAAATTTCATCTCCCATTAGACAAGGTGGAAGGCTTTCTAATACCTCATAATCACCATTTAAATATATTTCTTCTGCAATGGCAGTATTAATATCAAAAAATGCATGCTCTTGATCATCTGTAGAGGTAAGCGCGGTAAGAATATTGTGAAAATTATCTTTCTCCTCATCCTCGACATAGATGTAGAGATACTCTGATGTGGTTGGGTCACATCCTTCATATAGAAATTTGTACATCCAAATTTCTCCTTCTACAGATTCATATTCGATTAATGGTATTAGCTTTGGGTTTATTGGAATTTCATCTAGTTGAGTAGGATTAATATCACTAGGATCTGGCAAAATGATAGCTCTTCCATTTAGTAAATTTGCAATTTTCACCGTTTCAAAAAGACCATTGGATGGATCATTAAGAAACACAGGTGGTAAAAACTCTATATTTGATGCTATAAAAGAGGTCTTTCCAATTGGAATTATATAATCAAGAACCATTATCGATTCTTCATTTTTCAAACCACATAAAAGGTCAAAAACTACATCTTTTACAATTTCAGGTTCATTATTTAATTCAATTAAAGAATTTGCACTAGCCTTTATCGTATTGATATAGTACACTTGCAACTTTCCACTAGCCTCATCTTCTACTGTCAGGACTTTGACATATCCATCCACATCATTACCCAGACTAAGAAACCCATCCATATCAAATTCACCGCCAACACATTCATACAATTGCATGTATCCCATGGCTTCATAATCGCAGCTATTACAGCCTTCGTTAACTATATCATTTAATACCTGCTCTAAAGATAGTGGAGATCCAGTAATATTAGGTTCTAGGATATAGTCTTTGCCAGCCATATTATCAACTGTGCAATTAGATCTAGAGTCATTATTCTCAGACTTATTAAAACTTTCCGGTAAATCAAATTCAAGAAGCCCAAATCCCCTTTCTTCCATGAAATTTTGTAGGCTTTCCAGATTAAACTCATCCATAACCTCAACTTGATCTACATATTCACACTTGTTTTTTGCAGTTACTGTAACTCCATAGGAACCCGCACCATAGACATTAATGCTATTGATATTGGTTTGACCTGTGGACCATGAAATTGTATAGCTGGCAGGAGGCGTTGGTGATAACGTCAAGATTGAGCTATTAGCGTCACAGAGTATGGGATTTTGAGGAGTTATTTTATAATCTTCATTATTCGCACCTCTTACATAAATACTTCCTTCTTGTTCACAATCGAAAATCTCTACTCTGTAAATCCCCTCATGAGGTATATTCAGTTCAAAAACATCCGTTGCTATAGGCAAATCTCCAAATTCATCGTACCATTTGCTACCTTGGGCAAGATCAGGATCAATGCTCAAGGTAACTTGAGTCATATCATTACAATAAACATCTGCTGTTGTTGAAATTTCAACAGTCTCTCCTGTAAGGTCTGGTATTAAGTGTTCTTCCTTCAGACGGCATCCATCCTTCTTCACTGTCAATTCAACTAAACCAGTTGCGGTAGTTTCAAAAGTATTATCGTCTCCAAGTCGTTTACCGTCAACCCTCCATGTGTATTCGTCATAAATATTGGGCACAGAGAAGGTAACCTTCGAATTTTGACAGGGTATTTCATTGTTTACGGTCAACTCAATTTCAGGAACCTGAGATGTACCTACACAATTACACGAATCGTCAAATGCATCATTTGAGGTACATTCATCGCCATCATCACAAATATCCCCGGGATATATTATATCTATTGTGATGGATACCTCATGTAATATATTTCCATTTCGGTCTGAGAATTTTAACATCACTGGATAATCATCAAATTCGGGAGTAACCATGGGTATTTCGGAGATCGCCGACAAAGTAATTGCATCTTGATTTCCATTTTTAAAGTAGATACAGTCTGACTCAATATTTTCGCAAATTAATTTTTGAATATCTACTTCTGATTCTTTGCAAGTCTGCACGATCATTGCATTATCCATAGCGACGCTCACCTCACATTGAGCTGTACGTCCTAATTGATCCGTCACAATCAACGTATTCAATCCGCATTCCAGACCATATGCAGTCGCATAATTCACCTTTATTCCAGTTTCTTCATAATTGGGCGTTGTCAACGTATAGGGTCCTGAATAGTCTTCTTGTAAAGCTTGAGTATAGGTATTTTTCGATATTATTTTAACAATTGCCGAATTTGTACTTGTCAACCCACATTCAATCCTCAACTTAGACTGACCAGCCAAATTGTCTATCATAGATTGGTTTGCCAGATTGTTCCCTTTACCCAATGTTTTGGCTAGATTGGTGTAATCATTCAGATCATTACTGTGAAGAGAATAGTTACTCTCATTTTTCTGATGTACTTTATTGAAGTAGATATCATTTATTCTGATTTGAATTTTATTCTGAGATGAATTAAATGAAAAGAAATCATTTATTGAGGCACCTTCATCATTATTAATAGTAGCTCCGGTGTAAGAAGGATTTTGAGCGTTGGGCACACCATCCCATTTTTGGATACAATCATCATTTATCTCAAATAGCTTGACATTTTCGTCCACATTAGAAATATCAGTCTGCCTGCCATGAATGATTATGATATCTCCAGGGTATACATCCCGGACACAATCTGGTCGAATAGAAATATATCCCGACTTAAAATCTGTACCCTCATTCGAATCATCGATAATAATTTTAGCTTTGGGATCATTTACATTATGTGGAATTTCATTGGACTTCGTAACGACCAACTCAATATATACATCATCAAGGGTTACATCTTCGACATGAACTTCATTTATTAAAAACGAAGGTAATTTTTCATTTACATCTGTTAGTTCTTGACCATTCAAATTTCCAGAAAACAATGCGATTAGAGCAGTAAATACAAAAAGTAATTTTGTTTGGTTCATTGTATGATAATTTTGTTCCTACTTAAAGAATAGAAGTCAGAAATCGATTGTAATTAGTTCTAATTCTGACAACAATCAGTTTGTAATCGGATTAAAAATTGAGGGAATTATTTGATTTATACAAATGGGCGACTTTAAGTACAAAAGTGAAATGGAAATTACCACCGAACATTAATTTGCACTTGAAGGGTTTTTCAGAAGATAATTTTTAGAGTCAAGTTATAGTAATATGTACCAATGCAATTACAAATGGCTTATATATTTTACTTATATACTGTTTTGT
>JBCCVV010000083.1:0-24668 GCA_039194925.1 Bacteroidota bacterium | reverse complement strand
TTTTTTATAATATGTTTTATGCTATATTTGTTTCATCAATTTAACAATTGAGGAGAAACTAAAGAGTTTTTCAACTTTGAGATCCGTTTAAAACTATATACGAGTCGCCGAAAAAAAGTAAAACAAGAGGCCTTCCAAAAACCGATTTGTTGTTTTTATTCGATCTGTGGGACAGTATATTGTGACCTAATGTAGTTGCCCATTGGACTTCGTATATAGTTTTCTCAATTTCTCATTTGTGAATATTGAAATCAACCACTTATGGAGTAAAAAACAAAATAGCTGCTGAACGATTGGTTCTGTAGCTATTTTTTATTGTCCCGGCATGTTCTAATTTAGAGATCAGATTTGAAATTTCATCTTCCTGCATGTGACCCATCAAGATCCACACTTCGTTTTTCTCCTGTTTGGATTGCTTTACAGCCATTTTTACAATCGATTCTCCGTACTGTGCACCAATCGCATTTCCAAGATCTAAATAGCGGTAATTTTTATCGTAGTGGGTATAATACGAATATGCCGGATAAGCCAATTGAGTGCAGACGATAGGATTGGATTTTTCTACTTGGTCATTAATGAATTCTAATGCGGTGCGGTTGTCTTCTCTTTCTAAAGATTGACCAAAATATTTCAATCCCTGTGTTTGAGAGTATCCAATTGCAAAAGCTAAAAATAACACTATGTAAACACTGGATTTCAGTAATTTACTCTGTTGTTGAAGTCTTTTTATAGAATAGTTGTATCCAAAGAGTAGTAATAAAATAAAAATTGGTAAAGTGAATAACATCAATCGTTCGATCAAAGAGTATTTCTGCAATAATGACCCACCAAAAACAGCAAGGATTGGTAATACTAATAATAAGGCAATACTTTTTTGGTTACGAAACAGGTCATAAATTCCTAGACCTATTAAAAACAAAGCCACGACAATGGCAATTCCGGATTTGCCGACTACCATACGAATTGTACTTATAATGAGTCCAAAATCATGTTGAAGAGAATCCAGATTCCAAAAGCGACCTTGGAGAAAATAGTTGTTGTGGAAATTTTGCATGTGACTACTCCCAATTGCAGGTTTTAGAATGAGCGTATATTCTAACAAGAAATTTAAGGCAAACCACACAAACAGTAGAATAATTGGGATGATTGGCCTTTTAAGTTTAGCAAACTCATGTAAATAGAAACCGAGCACTCCGCACAGGACAAAGACTGAAGGCATACTTAACCAAATGGAAAGTGCTCCAGCAATTGCAAGAATTAATATGTTTTTTCTAGTTAACTCTTTTAAGGTCAACGTCAACCAGATTAGGAAAATAGTCACGAATGCATCGCTCATGTACTGTTTGTATTCGGTAGCGTATCGAACTATCATGAAGTGAGTGCCTAACCAAAAAACGCCAATTAGAGCGAGCTTTACATCTAATACGTTCTCTATTACTTTCCCACATAAAAAGATGCACGACAGGCCTGAAATTAGAGGAATTAAACGCAATGAATACTCAGATATCCCGAAGAGTAGGGTACATACCTTGGATAGATATAGAAATAAAAGAGGGGCACTTTGTTCGTATTTCAGTGGTTGGGCCAGATCAAGAAAAGATCCTTCCGCCACATTGCGAGCAAGATTAAGACTGTCTAGAAATAGTGATCGATTCGAAAAGTAGACAAAACAAATTAATACGATAGGTACTCCATATGCAAGTAACTTGAATATTTTTTGTCTCAGCATATGTCAATTCATTTCCTGTACTAATTGTGCTAACTACTAATGAAGAATCATGACTTTATGGTGACTCCAATCTTCTGGTGAACCAATTCTGATTGTATATAAGCCATTGCGCAGGGACGAAACATCAATTTGATTCTGAAGGTGAAGGGTTTTGTACTGCTTAATCATCCTGCCTTGCATATCAATAATTTGCACAACATTATTCTTATTGGATGCTTGAAGATATAAAAGAGAAGAAGCCGGATTGGGATAAATATGAATTGCGTTCTGAAACACCCCTTCAGCGGATGAGGTTTCACAAAAGTCAAAGCTCCATTCTATATCATTCCAATCGTTCCAAATACTAAGAGGAGTGCCACCTCCTGGTATGCGCCAAATAGAGGTTTCAGCACCGCTTGCAGCTATAAACTCATTCACTTGTTCACTAGACATGACACCACTTTCCATCGCAGCAATATGATGAATGGGTTTTGTAGCCCCAAGTTCTGCATACTCTTTGTTGCCTTCTTCTATCCAGTATGTTATGTTATCCAAATAGGTTTGCCCCCAAATTTCTACATAGGTCTGGGGCATAAAACCATCCACATAGGGATCAATTTTATCTATCGCAAAGAGATGATCTTTTGGGTTGCCCCATGTTGTGCAATAGATTTTGAATTTTTCGTCTATGATTTGTTCAGCAATGGCTTGTTTGCGAGCATTATAAAATGCATGAAAAAGGTCTTCCGTAGTCGTCGGGTTATTATCAAATTCCATTTCAACGTCAATTACAAAACCATCGTAACCTGTTTGTGCCGCAATGTACAAAGCTTCTGCCTGTGCCTCGCTGTTGTTGGGGTAATTGTAGGACCAGCCCCAAACTTCCAGGCCCGCATTGTGATACGCTTCAACGACTGAAACATCAACAAGTTCAGGCCAAATATTGGTATTGACAGTACCGTCTGCTACTTTTACATAAATTCTCTTAATGCCCATTTTGGCCAAAGAATCTGCCAACTCATCATGCGTATCAAATTCTGTGATCTCTAAATACCACATCCAGACGCCTAATTGGTTGCAATCTTGCGATTGAATTAAAAAAGGGACACACAACAAAACAGAAAAAAGGAGATGTTTCATTTTGGATCAGTTTTAGTCTACTGTCCTAAAATTAATCTAATCTCTCAGTTTTCAATAGGAAGATGAACGATACTTCTTGGTATCAGTCTATGTTAAATATAAAGGGCAGTCTTACTTGAGGTGTCCTGTCCAATAAAATTGATTTAATCTCTTTGTACTCTTTAAGCAGTTTAAGGTCAGTTTTATCAACACCAAGTTTTGCGTTAAAGTCTTCTGTTGAGACAATGCTTTCGATCACCTGATCCCAAAATGTTTGCTTTATTTCGGGAAAAGACTTGATTTTATAGGAGTCGATATTAGCCGAAGCAGCAGCAATTCGAATCGCATCTTCGATACCACCAATTTCGTCTACAAGACCTAATTCTTTGGCTTTCTCACCAGTCCAAACACGACCTTGAGCAACTTCATGAACTTCTTCTACGGTCATTCCTCTGCCATCTGCCACACGCTGTAGGAAGATATCATACGTTTCAATGGTGCCATCCTGGAGTATTTGTTTTTCTGCATCCGAAAGATCCTTATAGGGAGTAAGGCCAACGGCCATAGGGTGTGTTTTCACTTCGTCAAAGTTGATGCCTATTTTTTCATTTAGCATATTGCTGGCATTTGGAAACATGATGTAGACTCCTATCGAACCAGTCAGCGTATTGGCTGCGGACACAATAGAATCAGCACCAGCTGCGATATAATATCCGCCAGAGGCAGCATAATCTCCAAACGAAGCGATAACAGGTTTTCCTGCAGCTTTAAGTCTTTCTATTCCTCTCCAAATAATATCGGAGGTTAAGCTGTTGCCGCCCGGACTATTTACACGCAATACAACTGCTTTAACCTTATTGTCTCGCTCAAGTTTATCAAATATTCCGAGATATTTATCTTCGCTAATCTGACCTTTCGAATTATCGCCATAGTTGATTGTACCTTCGGCATAAACTACAGCAATTTTATCTTCCGAAGCACTTTTACCATATCTCAGATCAACTGCCTGATGGTATTCTTTTAAGCCTTTAAATCTGATTTTTTTATTATCCGTAAGCTCTAGTTTATTGCTAATGCTTCTTTTTACTTCATCCCAATAAGCAAGTTTGTCTACCAATCCCGCAGATAATGAAGACTTAGCTGTTCTTCCTTTGTATTCTGTCATTATCATGTCTACCTGATCGGCCGTCAGACCTCTGGATTCAGCAACGGCATCTTTGTAATAGTTTACCATGCCATTCAGAAATTCCTGTGTTTGTAATCTGTTTTCCTCGCTGATTTCATATCGTCGATACGGTTCTGTAGCACTTTTAAAATTACCAGCATAAAAGACATTCATGGAGATACCTATTTTATCCATAGCTGATTTATAGAAGGGAATCAAGGTAGAGTATCCTTTGATGTCGATCATTCCCAGGGGATTGAGAAACACAGAGTCAGCTACAGATGCCAAATAATATGCCGATTGACTGTAGTAGTCCGAGTAGGCATAGATAAATTTATCTTTCTCCTTGAATTTGAGCAAGGATTCTCTAATGCTTGAAACCGTAGCCTGACCTCCTCCTACTGAACTGCTATTAAGCAAAATTCCTTTAATTTTAGTATCGTTTGCAGCATGATCGATAAGCTGAGTAATGGTATTTAATCCAATAGCTCCCGTATTTTCAAAGTCGAAACCAGACGAACCTACATTGCCTGTTTTTTCGGGAATGAAAGAGGAAAGGTCCAATTCTAAAACAGTATTATTGGAAACGACAGGTTTGCTATCAGCCAAGCTACCCATGATTAACATAATGAATAAAAAAAACACAATCAGTGCTATAAAAACACCGATGGTCGCTGCGGTAACACTTTTAATAAACTGGCTCATTATTAAATATTTGCTTAAGTCTACAAATATAGTTTTCTATAAGGTCAATACCCTTAATAAATAGATTAAGGCCCATTAAGTTGCGATCAAATTCTCATTATTTTCTCTATCTGTATGTTTACTCCAAAGGTTGATCTTTCTCAAAGTCATAGAGGGTAAGATTTCGGATGGTGTAATGGGCTCTCCAAAAATCCCAAAGTGTTGAATAATAACTTTGTTGGGCGCTCAGTTCTTCCTGAATAGCAATATTTAGATTGGTTACATCAATTTTTCCAATGTCAAAACGCTTTTTGGCGATATCCACTCTTTTTTTGGCAATAGCCAGCGCTTCTTCTGAGAGCGTCAACTGATCTCTTTTTAGCTTAAACTGCTCGACATTTACCAAAATTTCTCGTTCAAAGGAAACTCGATCTTGTTGCAGCTGTAACACTGTCAACTCAAGATTGGATTTTGCAATTTCTTCCTGGGCTCTTCTTCGACCAAAGTCCGCGAGGGGAATATCGATTGAAAGACTTACTTGTTCTCTATCGAGCAAATTTTGATAGGCACCGCCAATAGTTTCTGACGATTGGGTTAGTCCAAACGAGCCCCGGAGTTGAAGGCTGGGCCCATTGTTTTTTTCTGCCGATTCCATTTGCCGTTCAGCTGTCAGTAATCTTAATCGAAAATCTTCTGTGACACTTCGGTTTTTATTCGCATACTCCACGGCTTTGTCCTTATCAATTTCAAAAAGGGTAAGTGTTTGTGGAGTTGCCAAATCAAAATCAACTTGCTTTTGAATCCCCAAAAAATCCCGCAATACTTCAATTTTGTTTTGAACATTTAATCTATTTCTTGCAACAGTACCTTTGGCATTTTTGGCGGTTAGTTGTATTTGTAAAAGTTCTGTTTCAGAAATTCTTCCTACACCAAACCTGCCTTCTGCATTAACAGCCAACGAATCCAAATATTCACTGTTTCGAATGGATTCTTGTAAATTGATCTTTGAAATATAAAGATCAAAGAAGTTATTAACGGCATCAAAAGCTATTCTTTCTCGATCCTCAACATATCTCTTTTTGGATGCTTCATAATTTATTTCAGCTTCTTTTTTATCCCATTTATATGGATTAAGCCTGAAAATTGGTTGTTCAAAACGGATACTTACCGGTGAAGAAAGATAATTTGCCGGGGTACCGGAAGAACCAAAATCATCTAAGCGTTGTAAATCTGTACCTACAGTAATACTACCTCCAGTGGCCGAAATGATTTGATTGAGACTTACCCCAACAGAATTGGTCATAAATGAGCTATTCACAAAAGATCTTGTCCCGTCGGGGAGCGTGATTGCAGAAATGGATCGATCAAAACTCGGCAGTGTTGCGGAGAGGTTCAGTTGTGGTTTAAAGATAGACTTTGCACCCACATAAATCCAATAGGCATTATTTTGTCTGGTTTTGGCGAGTAAGAAATCTGGAGAATCAGATTGTGCAGTTGCTATAATCTCATTGATGTTCGCGGATATAACATCTTGTGAATAGGTCGATATATTCGGTGAAAAAATGAAGAATAAGATTATAATATAAATGCGATACATAAATGATCTTGGTTTCAATTAGTTATGATTATTCGGTTCTTAGTGCTGCTATTGGGTCTAATTTTGCGGCTTTTTTTGCAGGCATAATCCCAAAGATGATCCCAATTCCTACTGCAATTACAAAACTAACAAGAATGGAAGAAAACGATATTTCGGTTACTATGTCAGCATACTTCGCGATGAATTTTGCACCACCAACTCCCAGGATTACACCAATGATTCCTCCTGCGAGACTAATGCAAACAGCTTCCAACAAAAATTGATAAACGATATCCAGTTCTGTGGCTCCAATAGATCTTCTTAACCCAATTTCTTTGATCCTCTCCAGAACACTGGCCAGCATTATATTCATAATTCCTATTCCTCCAACGAGTAGTGAAATGCCAGCAATTACCGCAAGAATGAAATTAAGGGTTTCCTGCGTATTCTGTTGTTGTTTGATCAATAATTCGGGTACCTTGACTTCGAAATCAGCTTGGTTATTATGTCTTCGCAGCAGCAGACGACTTATTAATGCGGCACTTGATTCCATCTTTGCCGCATCTTTTACCTTGACTACCACCTTTTCCAATTGATGGTAATTCTGAATATCAGTTGCATCGTCATTGCTACGTTTTACATCTTCCCTTCCTATTCTAATTTTGTTATCAACCCTCATTTTAAAGGTCTCCATAGGCACGAAGATGTTGTTGCTGTAATTGTTGATATCCAATTTTGCTAATGCTTCTTTTGAGATCATTCTTCGTTTGAGAACACCAATTACTTTGAAGATTACATTATTGGCCTTTACGTTTTCACCTATTGGATTCTTACCCAAAAATAGCCGTGAAGCTGCATTTGCACCTAAAACACAAACTCGGGCTCCTTTTTTTTCATGATGTTCCGAGAAAAATGAGCCTTTGTACAATTGCAGATTATTTATTTCAAAGAAGTCATTGTTGACGGCCTGACATTTTGATTTTAAGCTATTGTTTTCAAAGAAAATTTTAGTGTCACTTCCAGCTTCGTACGAAATGTGTTCGATGCCAGGTACAAGGTTTTTTATTGCTTTAACATCATTTATTGTAAGACCGGGAGAAAATGATTTTTTCTCTTCTTTACTTCTATCCTCTTCGTCTACCTCTTCGGTTGGATCAGGAGGTATTGAATTGATCACAATATTATTGGTGCCAATAATTTTGAGTTGATCGAGAATGGATTTCTTGGCACCATTTCCAATGGCAAGCATGGCTACTACTGCAAATACGCCAAATATAATGCCCAGAGCAGTCAAAAAAGCACGCAGCTTGTTTTGATTAATACCATCCAATGCCAGTTTAATATTACGTTGAAAGTACACGAACATAAGCTACTTGATTATTGATTTCTGAAATGTAGATGTGTACCTAAAAGAAGATCATGTCCATGCCACCTCCGAAATCCTTATTCTGATCTTCATCACCTTTGACCGCGGTTTCATTTTTCTTATCGTATTCTTCCTTTGCTTTTTTCCAATCATTTAACATATTCGTGGCCGCCTCTGCAAGATTGGGCTCAAGATAGGTATAGGGTATATTTTCCAGATTATCCGGAGGAGTAAGAAGTATTTTATCGTCGGCTGAAATGCCTTCAACTACGATAATGCTATTTTCATTGGTAGCACCACTGATGATTTGTTTTCGAACTAAACCACCTGGTTTTTTTACGATTACATAGTCAATACTATCACTGTAAAAAGCCTCCAATGGTATACTGACTACCTCTTCATACTCATAGATAAGAATGTCGTTTGTGGTAGTCATCGATGGCCTGAGTACTTCATCGGTCTGGTTGATAGCGATCACAATTTCAAACACCTTGGCTTCTTGCCCTCTCAACTCTTGTCCAATATTGGCCACACTGATGATTTGTCCATCAAAATCCTTTTCGGGAAAGGCATCTACCTTAATATTTACTTTTTGACCTTTTTTGATCTTCGATATGTCAATCTCACTGATATAGGCTACGGATGTCATCTTGGTCAGATCTGGCAGTTCGGCAACCGTAGGGTCCCAACCACTAATTTGTGATCCTGGTCCTTTTTTTCCATTCCAGGTGCGTTGGTATATCAACATGCCATCTTCGGGAGCTTTGATCGTAAATGCTGTCGAAAGATCCATCATTTGTTTCAACTTGGCGGCTTGTTGCTTCAGGGTAGCTTCGATTTCTCTTACTTTGGCTTCGGATTGAATTACCATCAATTCTGCTTTATTTCGGAGTTGGTCCATGGATCGTTCTGAATTCTGTAGTTTTAATTTAGATTGGTCAATGACCATTTGAGGTTCATATTTGTTTCGTTCTATTTCCAATCTTTCCTGTGCCATATTAAATTCCTGATCCGCGATTTGATCCCGAATTCCCTTCATTTGGATGGCTGTATCGATTTTGATTTGTTCCAGCTTTGTATTTTCTTTTTCGATCTCAGTTTGTACGTTTTGGATTTTTGTCGCCAGTTCGGATTTATCCAGAGAAGCTACGTAATCGCCTTTTTTTACAAGCGTACCTTCAGCAATGATATCTTTAATGGTCGTATTGTAAATTTGGGCAGATCGCATGCCCTGCGGACCGCGGATCATGGTGGATTTTTTGGCTTTGAGTTCGCCCGTAGCACTTACCGAAACAAGAAAGTTGGATTGCTTTGCCGAAACGAAAAGATTATTGTTTGAAGCACTAGCGCTAGGTTTAAGAAAAAAATACGCGATTGCAGCCAGAGCGACAACAGCTATAATGTAGACAATTGATTTTTTCATTGATGTATGTTGGGTAAGTTATAGTAATGTACTCTGCTGACAAACTAAGTGCACGTTGAAAAATAACGTGTTTTTAAATATGCACTGTCTTAATCAAAGGATTTTAACACTTTGTTATGAATATACTTAATAGATTCATACACGTAAAAATAGTTGTAACCAACGACAATCAAAAAGCCCGAATTGTTATCATTAATTAAACAATTCGGGCAGCAAAATTTTATCAGGATTTATATGTGTAAAGGCCTGTTTTCTGTTGCGCCCAAAGCGGCTTCTTTAACCGCTTCAGTATAGGTGGGGTGAGGGTGACATATTCTTGCCATATCCTCAGCAGATGCCCTGAATTCCATCAATGCCACGGCTTCCATTATCACATCCGCAGTACGGGGACCTACCATATGAACGCCCAATAATTCATCTGTTTTTGCATCTGCCAATACTTTCACCATACCTTCCGTATCCATACTCGCTCTTGCCCTTCCCAGTGCTTTGAATGGAAATTTACCTACTTTATATTCTACCCCTGCTTCTTTGAGTTGTTCTTCGGTTTTCCCAACTGCTGCTACTTCCGGCCAAGTATAAACCACGCCAGGGATAAGGTTATAATCGATATGTGGTCTTTCTCCTGCAAGATATTCAGCAACATAAACTCCCTCCTCTTCTGCCTTATGCGCCAGCATATCACCTACAATTACATCACCTATGGCATAGATTCCAGGTACATTGGTTTCCAGGTGATTATTTACATTTATCCTTCCTTTATCGTCTGTAGTAATGCCTACATTTTCAAGTCCCAGACCTTCCGTATAAGGACGTCTTCCAATGGCTACCAGACAATAGTCAGCTTTGAGATCAAATGATTCTTCACTATCCCTTTTTTGTACGCTTACAGTTGCTGTTGTTTTAGTGGCCTTCACTGAGGTAACCATATGTTTCAGATGGAATTTCATTCCTAATTTCTTGAGAGAGCGCATCATTTCCTTGCTACAATCTTTGTCCATGCCAGCCAAAATGCGATCTTGAAATTCTACGACATCCACCTGAGTGCCCAGTCTGCAAAATACAGAGCCAAGTTCAAGGCCTATTACTCCCGCACCGATAATGACCATTTTCTTTGGCACCTTATCAATATTCAGCGCCTCTGTAGACGTGATTACTCGGGTTTTATCGTAATTAAATGTTGCTGGTGTTATAGGTTTTGAACCCGTTGCGATTATAGTTTTTTTTGTTTTTAATTCCGTGATTGAGTCATCGGAGGCCTTGACCTCAATGGTGTGGGCATCTTTAAAAGAACCGATTCCATGGTACACATCTATTTTGTTCTTTTTCATCAAAAAATCCACACCCTTGCACGTTTGATCTACGACACTATTCTTTCTAGCAATCATTTGCTTCATATTCACCTTGAGGTTACTGAGTCCAATGCCATGCTCTTCAAATCGATGTGCCGCATTGTGATAGTGTTCTGAAGAATCCAGAAGTGCTTTTGATGGTATGCACCCAACATTAAGACAAGTACCTCCTAAGGTGCTGTACTTCTCAATGATTGCTGTATTCATGCCCAATTGGGCACATCGAATTGCACCCACGTATCCTCCAGGACCCGAGCCAATTACAACTACGTCATATTCCATAAATTATTATTCTTTTGAAGTTTTGTTTGTATTAGAAGAACCTTGATTTCCAGGTTTTCTATTGGGTCTTCTTCTATTTTTTCTTCGTCTGTTAGAAGGTTGTTTTTTCGGTGAATCCTCAGATTTTGCTTGATTTTGTTTGCCATTGGCACCTTGCTGTTTTGGCTGATTTCCTTTGTTATCGGATGATTCACGTTTGTTTGAACTATTACTTGGTCTCTTTTTTCTTTTTTTACGTCTTTTATTTTTCTTAATATTTGGCAATTCAATCTGACCAGTTACATCTTCATAATCGATTTCTTTCTGCACTTCGGCCTCTACATCCAGTATTGCTTCTCTATCTATTAATTCATCAGGGAATTCTCCGGCCTTGTTCAGCTCCTGGATTTTTTTCACCCGCTTAATATCCAGTGCTACCATTGGACTTCTCACTTTTTCATCTGTATATCCATAATACATGATGCCTTTGAAGATATCTGTTTTTATTAATGCTGCTTTACCTCTTTTTGTTTTGACATAATCAACCCCTTTTGGAAAATCTTTTAACGCATCCATGTAGGTGTCCAACTCATAATTCAGGCAACACTTTAATCTTCCACATTGGCCCGAAAGTTTTGTCTGATTAATGGCTATATTTTGATATCGGGCAGCAGTAGTGGTTACAGATTGGAAATCGGATAGCCATGTTGAGCAACACAATTCGCGTCCGCATGAACCAATACCCCCTATTCTGGCTGATTCCTGTCGCGCTCCGATTTGACGCATTTCTACTTTTACCCGAAATTCTTTGGCATAACTTCGTACAAGTTCCCTAAAATCAACTCTACCTTCAGCTGTATAATAAAAGGTAGCTTTCCGTTTATCACCTTGAAATTCAATATCTCCGATTTTCATTTCAAGACCGAGTGTGCGGGCAATAACCCGAGATCGAACCAAGGTTTGTTTTTCCAGATTTCTAGCCTCTTTCAGTTTTTCAAGGTCTCTATGGTTGGCTTTTCGAATTACTTTGTGAGAGATGCGTTCAGCATTGACTCTTTTCTTTTTCATTTGGGCCCGAACTAATTCTCCCGAAAGTGATATCGCTCCCGTATCCAGACCGCTATCGGTCTCTACAACTACCATATCACCAGTAACGGCATTCGACCAGGTCTCATTGATAAAAAAATCTTTTCTTGAACCTTTTTTGAAGCTTACTTCTACAATTTTAAAAGCGGACGGATCATGAATGTCAAGCACAGAGATCCAATCGTATGTATTTCTTTTATTACAACCTCCCGTGGTACAGTGACCTTTGTTGCCACATCCCGCAGGGCTTCCACTGCCACAACTACTACATCCCATTTTTATATATTTATCAAAGAATATGGGTAAGCATATTCTTATCGTTAAGTAAAAAATTTATGCGTGGTAGATTTCTTTACCTACACTTATATTTCTCATCACTCTCCCAATGGACATGCTATCCGCCAGAAATAATATTTTTGGATTTGCATTCCTTTCAACTGCTCCGATACAATCGTTCAAAATTAAAATTATTTGTTCTGTTTTCGAAATATCGAGCAAGCTAGTCATTTTTTCAGCGATTGATTGCTCGTATTTGTTCAATCGTAAAACTTTTCTTCCTGTAGTGAGCGAAAACAAATATTCTCTAAAGAAGTGCAAACCATATTCCAAAAAATTCTTTTGGTTCTCTCTTCCCCATCCGGCCATTTCGTTTACCCACTTACTCAATTCTACGGGTTCTAATTTGTAGGCTATTCGCAACCACTGAAACAAAGAATCTGAATAATTAACAGTCTCCTGACTGGCAAGGTTGATGGCTAAATTCATGTCTCCTGCAGCCATTCCAATGTACTGGTCCGCTTCTTCTTCTGCAACAGTCAGATGCTCTTCCAGATGATTTTTTACCTCATTATCTGTGAACGGTTTTATTTTCAAAAGCTGAACTCTTGAAAGTATCGTATTAAGAATCAAATCTTGTTTTTCGGCGACGAGAATGATAATTGTGTTTTCTGGCGGTTCTTCTATTAATTTTAGCAGACGATTTCCTTCGTTTTTCAAATATTCCGGCATCCACATGATGAGCACCTTATAATCTGATTCAAAGGTTTTAAGGCTGAGTTTTTTAACGATTTCTACACATTCTTTTACGTTAATATTCGCCTGACCGTTTTCTATGCTCAGGCTATGTAGCCATGTTTGCATATCGAGATAGGGATTTTTTTCTAAAATAGATCGCCAATCCTGGAGAAAATCATTGCTGGTGGTTTCGCTCCGATTTTTTCCTTCTTTTTTTACCACTGGAAAGGAAAAATGCACATCTGGATGAATGAATTTATGAGTTTTAAGACAGGCTGCACATTTACCACAGCTGTCATTCTCTAATCTATCGGTACAAAGGAGATAACTTGTGTAAGCCAATGCCAGGGGTAATTGTCCACTTCCTGTTCTGCCCAGGAATAACTGAGCGTGAGCCAATCTACCTGCCTTGGCATTTTTTATTAAATACTTCTTCTCCTCTTCTTTTCCAGGAATGTCTTTGAAATACATCTAAATGGCTTACAAATTCAAAAAATAAAAATATGTAAATTATACGAGAATGAAGGTGAGATATCGTCAAAGAAGCTTCAATCTAAAGAATAGAGATTTTACATAAAACAAAAAAGCTGAACACTAATGTATCCAGCTTTTGTATGTATGTTAATTATAACTTTTTACTTATTCGGCAGCTTCATTTGTTGCCTCAGCACCAGCTTCCGCCTCCGCCTTAGCTTCAGCACTTCTAAGAGCTCTTGGTACTTCGACTATAGCTACAGGAGTAGCACCAGTAGTCATCACTTCCATTCCTTCTGGAAACTCTATGTCTCTAACTCGAACGGAAAATCCTAATTTTAACTCAGAAATGTCAACATATACCCTATCCACCAATACTTCAGGTGTAGTTTTTACCTTTACCTTTCTCATTTGAGGAATCAACTTTCCTCCTTCTTTTACTCCTGGCGATTTTCCTTTGAAATCTACTGGAATCTCCACTTTTAGAGATTTTCCTGGTGTCATTCTAAGAAAATCAATGTGTACAATTTCGTCAGTAATAGGGTGGAAAGTAATTTCCTTGAGGATACATTTGTGTGTATCACCATTCACATTAATTTCAGCTAATTTGAAATCAGGAGTGTAAACCAATGACTTCACTGACTTAGGTGTAACACTTACTGCAGTATTTTCTTCACCTCCATATATGATAGCTGGCACATAACCTTCTCTTCTAATAACTTTGTTGTGTTTTTTACCAAAAGATTCTCTTGCTTGTGCTTCTATTTGTACTATTTGCATGACAGTATTTTATCTTTTTTCTAAAAAGGACTGCAAAGATAGCTATTTTATTGGATTTTCCAGTAAAAAGAATTAGCGTTTTATAATTTTAATTTTCAACTTTTTTATCAACAAATAAGGCGGCGATTGACTTGTACTCGTGCGTATTTCGAATTGCACGTGCGAAGAGTTTGGCACAAGGAAGTACCTTGATCTTTTTACTCTTGTTTTTCAGTGGAATCGTATCTGTAACAATCAATTCGGTCAAAGCGCTATTGGCAATGTTTTCATAGGCAGATCCTGAAAGGACGGGATGTGTGCACATCGCTCTCACGCTTTTAGCGCCTTTAGTCATAAGAGCATCTGCGGCTTTGCATAACGTACCTGCCGTGTCAATGATGTCATCAACGAGGATGATATCCGCACCTTTTACTTCTCCGATTACGGTAATTTGTTTCACCTCATTTGCTTTTCTTCGCTCTTTATCACAGATGACCAAATCGCGTCCGAAATACTGTGCATACGACCGAGCACGCTTAACACCGCCAACATCGGGAGAGGCAAAAGTTACATTAGATAGATCTTTGCTTTCCAGATATGGCATAAAAATCGCCTCACTTCTCAAGTGATCCACCGGAATATCAAAAAATCCTTGAATTTGATCTGCATGTAAGTCCATGGTCATTACACGATTGGCTCCTGCAGCCTCTAATAAGTTTGCCATCAACTTAGCTGAAATAGGTACCCTTGGTTTGTCTTTACGATCTTGTCTGGCATATCCAAAATAAGGGATTACCGCCGTGATATATCCGGCAGAAGCTCTTTTGGCCGAATCGATCATTAAAAGTAATTCCATAAGGTTTTCTGCCGGAGCAAAGGTGGAACAGATGAAAAATACATAAGCTCCTCTCACCGATTCATTGATGACAATTTGCATTTCACCATCTGAAAACTTTTTCAATTGAATATCACCTAATGGATAACCATAGTAATCTGCAATTTTTTCGGATAAATATTGTGAATTTTCGCCGCTGAATAACTTAATATCTGGCATAGGTTGGATTTTAATTAGAATTGAAGGTGCAAAACTAAAAATAATGCTTAATTCTTGAGAATATTAGAAGATTTTCAATTTTGTAAAAACTTGATTATTTGATTCGTCTGATACCAATGGGCATACTATCACAAAATACGATTGATTTTAGTGTAATTATTGACTTATGAATGTGACCTACAAACAAATCAAATAAAGCGAAACGATTATAAATACATCGTAGGCATTAACAATACATTATTCAAATTAGCTAGCCTTAAAACCCAACCAATTCATTATCATTTTTCCAACGTCCTCCGCTCTTGTATACTCGATGCTCTGTTGAGCTAGTCCAGGAGCATATATAATATAGGGTACTCGCAGTTGTCCACTTCTCAACCCACCATGTCCCCCTTTATAGTTATTGACGATTACTTCGTAGTTTTTTGCCAGATCATACCCTTCTTCGCTGGTAATTACCAGATCTCCGATATTTGGGGCACTCATTAAAGAAAAAAGTCTGAATACGGCGTCCGGATAGTTTGTATGGATTGTCATTGCGAGCCATTCGTCTTTGGTGAGAAGTGTATCGGATAAATGCATGCTCCCGTATTCCAGAGGATCTGCAGATACAGTTTGATACTTGTATTTGTCCCTTATTTTTGAGATTAAAGCATGACCGGTTTTATTTTGAACTACAATGTTATTTTTATCCTTTTTGTAAATGACCAATTCAATGCCTTCTAAATCCGCAAGTGCCTTGGGAATGTTTATTGTTGTGTTACCTTTTTTGTAGTTCAATAAATCTTCATAGCTAAGATTATTTCTCCAGCTTATGGTTCCGGTTTTGGCGGGGTCTCTCATGTACAGATAGGCGGAAAGGTTACCATTTATTACCCAATATCCATCTTTATCAACAAAATCTTCCAATGGAGTATCCAGCACCATGCTTCTGTAATTGACCGCATTTCCTCGAATTAAATCCAATCCGATTTTTGCCTTAGCCAGTGGTTCGATGTCCAGGTTTTTTTCAACGTCCGAAACTCCATGATCGGTTACCACGGCAATCATTCGTGTGTCTCCCTGACCTATTTGGTCTACGGTTTCCATAAAATCACCAATGAGATCATCGATATGTCGAATCAGCAAAGTATACGTATCTGTCATTCCGAAAACATGGTGACTGGCATCCGGAGAAGGTAAAGTGATCCATTGTACTTTGGGGTTTTGAAGCAATTGATCTTTTGCCATTTTCAAAACCTCCGATTCGTGTTGAAAATGATCTTTGGCCAATTCTTTGCCGACAAGTGGGATGGATCGCATGGGGCCAAAAATAGATTTTCCTTCAAATTTAGCAGTCGTGTGTGCCCAACCAGTCATTCGAGAATCAGCTACCCCTTTATTCATGTAAGAATTGATACTACTCGTATACATCTCTCCGCTCAATTCAAATATGTTTTGTATTGTATCCGTCACATCGTGGTTCATGTATACATTACTTCTGCCTACATAATTTCTGAGGTTTCCTTTGTCCAGGGAGCGATCAAACCATCTCAGCCCAAGAATTCCACTTTTGGCGGCATCGACACCCGTGATGAATGGGTAAAATGCATAGCCAGTCATGCTTGGAAAGGCACCAATTCCATTTTTAACATAGGTACCTTTATCGATGAGGGATTTCAGGTTGGGTAAGTGGCCTTTATCCAAAGCTTGCTCAAATTTGTCCTGTACCATTCCGTCAATTAGGAAGATGGTTACAGTATTTCCGTTGGTCGGAAAATGATCACCCGTATAAGTGGTCTTTCGATTGATAAAATAAACTGCCAACAGCAATCCAATAACTATAAATACCAGGCATCCTAATCCCAGTTTCATTAGTTTTTTGAATTTCATATGGCGATTTGAAAGGTTCTAATTGTAAAAGAAAACGTGATTAGAAGGTTGATGGAATGATTACATAAATCCCTCGATTATCTTTTTTGTAGTGGCTGAATCGCCCATGGTATAGTAATGCAAACAAGGTACTCCTGCTTCACGAAGCTCTTTGGATTGATGAATGCACCATTCGATACCTACTTGTTTGATTTGTTCGGGTTTTGCCTTTTCCACTTCTTTGACCAATTCATCCGGCATATTTACAAAAAACCTTCGAGGAATAGAATTGAGTTGATATTTACGCGTCAAAGGTTTAAGGCCAGGTACAATCGGAACAGTAATTCCTGCCTTTCGACACTCCTTTACATAATCGAAGTAGTGTGTATTATTAAAAAACATTTGAGTGACAATATATTCTCCTCCGGCTTCTATTTTCTGCAAGGTATACTCAATATCCATTTTGAGGTTTGGCGCCTCGAAATGTTTTTCTGGATATCCTGCTACACCGATGCAAAAATCTGTATTTGCTCCATTTTCGATATTGGAATCCAAATAGACTCCTTTATTCATACAATTGATCTGTTTTACCAGATCTTTGGCATATTTATGACCTCCTTTTTCGGGAACAAATTTACTTTCAAATTGTCGGGCATCGCCACGTAATGCCAGAACATTATCAATGCCCAGGAAATTAAGGTCAATCAAGGCATTTTCCGTTTCTTCCACCGTAAATCCACCACAGATGAGATGAGGTATGGCATCTACCCCATACCTGTGCATAATGGAAGCGCAAATTCCAACTGTACCGGGTCTTTTTCGAATTGCCGTTTTTTCGTAGTATCCGCTCTCCCGCATATTGTAGACAAATTCTTCCCGATGATATGTGACGTCAATAAATGGAGGTTTAAATTCCATTAAAGGGTCCAGGGAATCAAAGATGTCTTGCATACTACCTCCTTTAAGAGGTGGTAAGACTTCAAACGATACCAATGTATTATCTTTTGCCTTTTTGAAATGCTCTGTAACCTTCATAAGTTGCTTGTTTCAAAATTTTGCGTGAATATATGGATAACTTTATTAATATATAGATTTCATGTTCAAGGTAAATTATTAAGGTTCTTAAAAATACGCTGACAGCTTCGGATAAATGACTAAGACGCACTGGTATTGTGTTTTAAAAATATCCAAATAAAAAAGAGGCAGTTGAATCATCAGCTGCCTCTTTTTGTATCAAATGATACATTCTATTTCTTATATCTCACTTTTACCGATTCTCCTATCCAGCATCCAACAGTTACAGTTTGTCCTTCTTTCATTCCTCTCTGGAATCCATCTTCGATACTCGGCATTGATGCGGCATATTTACCCAACCTTGAGTTTGCTTCATCGGCCATAGAAGCATCTACAGATTTAGCGTATCGGTATTTGTCCATTGCAGCCAGTATCGCCAATCTTTGATTCCATGAA
This sequence comes from Bacteroidota bacterium, assembly GCA_039194925.1. Classification (GTDB taxonomy): domain Bacteria; phylum Bacteroidota; class Bacteroidia; order Chitinophagales; family Saprospiraceae; genus CAJXUU01. The sequence goes on along the minus strand of JBCCVV010000083.1, from coordinate 6,306 downwards.
TCTCCGCAATTTCTAGCAGATGATCCATACATGTCACCGATTAACATAAATGGTCTTCCCCATCCTGGTCTCAACTTAGCCGCTTCTCTCGCCGAACTTCTTGCTGCACCATATTCTTTTAGTTTCCTAAACTGAATAGATGCTAGACTAAAGTAATATCCTGCTTTTTTATCTTCATCCATTTCATTGGCGATTGCCTCCTGATATTTAGCTACGGCGCATTCAAAGTCACCATTATCATAGCATTTTTTGGCCATGATCGAAGGATTATTCTTTTCAAACTCAGCTTGCTTCTTAGCATTTTCTGCTGCAGCCCACGTTTTGTACTTTCCTTCAACTTCCATCAAAAACGCGTTGGAAGGGTCGCAATTTTGCGCTTTTAATTTCGCTACGATTTTTTTCCATACCTCAACATCTTCTGGTGATGCATCGTATTCTGGTCTTAATTTATTTACGAAAAAATCACAGTCAAAAATCAAATGCTCAATTACCGCAAATTTTGCATTCATTGCATCTTTTGCCTGTTGATAGTAGGAGCTCAGTTTTGCATTATTTGCAATATTGTGGTCGGCAATGGCATTGAGTTCTTCATAGATGCTTCTTGCTACCGCCTTATCCATTTTTTCTTTTTCGATCTGATAAACTACGATGGATGCATATGGGTCAAAAACAATGTATTCAGCATCATTTCCGCTTTTTTCTACCGCCATTTGTAAGGCTTCTGTAGTTTGAGAATATGGAGTATTGAATGTGTAATACATATCAAATGCCTTTCTTCCAGCTAAATATCCAATTCTCTTCTGAATACATGCGTCATCGGCGCATTTAGCACTTTTGATCCCTCCTGCATTGTAACATGCAACAGCATCATCAATTAAGGAGAGCGCCTTGTTTTTATACTCTTCTTTTTTTGTCGGATCTGTTTCAGATTTGAATTTTTCCGTGTACAGTTTTGCACCATCTGTAAAGTGGTAATCTCTTTTACCATCAGCGGCTGGCGCTATGCCGTATGCTTTTTCCCAATTTTCAAAAGCCAGAACATAATCTTTAGATTTAATTGCTTGCCTGTAGATGGAGTGAGCATTTTCGGCATCGTCTTTTTGAGGCGAATCATTCCACGAAGCACACTGCGTATTTCCCAATGTTAAAGCTGCTATCGTAAATAAAGTCGCTAACAAGTATTTTGTAAGTCGTGTCATAGTTAAAAAAGTCTTTAATTCTTGTCAATTTGTATATAGCCAATCTTCCTTTTGCTTTCTAACTAAGGTAGATTAATTTTTTACTCATTTAGTTGTATTTCTTTTTAATAAACCACTCATCATCATTAAATGTGAATCCAAGTGAAATTCTGAAAAAGGATTCAGCTATCGGTGAACCCGAACCTCGTCTTCCAAATTCCAATCCCAGATTAGCATGTGAGATTTTCCTTTGATAAATGAATGGCAATCCTAATCCTAACGTCAGACCATATTCATCCAACTGATCTCCCCCAACACTTCTTGGATCCGATCTATAATAAAAACCATAGCGGTAATATACTCTTTTGAAATACCGATTGTATGATTTGTAATCTGGACGGTAATATCCCCCAAAAGAAACACTGTAGGTGTCGCTAAGTGGATTTTCTGAAGCTGTAGGGTCAGCATCATTTTTATACGAGGACCAATTTGTAGCGCTCAAATCTACACCTATCATAAACTTTTCTCCACCATAATAACTTGCTCCAAAGCCCCATTCCAAGGGGAGTTTGCCCGATCCCTTCAAATCGCTGGCAATGAAAGCCGTGTCGATAAATTGGTTCGTTCCATTGATGGTTTGTACACCAAATTGAGCCGTTGTTAAATTTGTATTAAAATTAGTTGCTGATTTTACTCTAAGGCCTAAAGAGAAAAGTTTTGGCACCCTTTCCGTTTTATCCTGCAGTTGTTTTTTATTTAAAACTTTTGAATAAATAGTACCGACATCAAATAGGAAACCATTCAAATTATACTGTGATGAAAATAAATTTTGATACGCATCAGGAAGGTCAAAGAAAGTAACATTTTGTTCATATCTAATATTGCCAAAAAGATAACCCAGGTTTACACCAAAAGAGAAATCTTTGTACTTAATGGCATTTCCCCAGAGAAATTTATAACTGCCCCCTTCTCCTCCGTAAAGTCTTTCTAAATTTCCAATTCCGGCGAGACTATCCTGAACCGCAATATTATACCCCACTGTGCTATTTGTCATTAGGGTAAATGACATACCCAGGTCGTAATTTCTCTTTTTTTGATCCAGAATCTCATTGAGTGGGTTACCTAGTGGAAAAGCCAATGAAATGTATTGCAGGTTTCCTGACCAGGTCGTATTGCTTTCATCACCACTGCTCAATGTTGATCTCTTGGCATCCAACCCAATATCAAAAGCAGTAGCACGCAAAGAAGCATAACTTGCAGGATTGACAATGTTGATGTGATAACCGTCAAGGTAAGAAGTCCCAATCGAGCCCATCATCCTGGTATGCATGAAGTTGTCATTTGTCAAGTCCCCGATCCCAAATCGTGAATAAGGAGAATTTCCGTTGGTCTGGGCGACCAATTGACTAGCCATAAAAAATGTAAATAGAACTACTATTAATTTATGCTGCATTATAATTTAGTATTACGTCTAACCCCTCAAGGACTAAAAATGAGTGGACAAATATCTTAGAATTTAGGAGATCTTCAAAAAAAGGTGCATCTCCACCCGTTATAATTACGTTAATTTCCCCAAAATTCTTCTTTATCATAGCTATAAACGATTCCATTTCCAATAACGTACCATAGACGACACCATTCTGCATGGCCGTTACAGTGGATTTTCCAATGTAATCTGTGTTATATATAGGCTCTACCAAAGGCAATATAGAGGTCATGGTATCCATAGCCTCTGTCCGCATTCGTAGGCCAGGAGATATATTTCCACCATGGTAATTCCCGTCAGCATCAATGAGATCATAAGTGATGCATGTTCCGGCATCAATAACCAAACAATTTGTCTTGGGGTAGACTTTGGTACAACCAATTACTACGGCCAGTCGGTCTTTCCCCAAGGTCTCCGGCGTATGATAGTGATTCTGAATTGGAATTGCGGTTTTGTGGGTCAATCTTAGCAGTTCGGTTTTTGCTTTAACCCTTTTTTCAAAAGCCGAAACACTTTTGCGCGTACTACTGGATATTGCCCTTTGAATATTAAATCTTTTTAAAAGAGTATTGACCTCTTCTTCAGGCATAGTATAAAAGGCGTCATGGTGCACCATTTTTCCACGATCAAAAATCCCAATTTTGATTCTTGTATTTCCTATGTCAATACAGAGGTTCATTTTTAATAAAGCGCTGGTTTGATAAGAGATTTAGTGTTTAAAGTGTCTGACACCGGTAAAGACCATTGCGAGATTGTTTTCATCGCAATATTCAACGCTTAATTTATCCTTAATCGAACCACCGGGCTGAACCACGGCTGTAATGCCAGCTTTATGCGCGATCTCTACACAATCTGGAAATGGAAAGAATGCATCAGAAGCCATGACACTTCCTTCCAGATCAAATCCAAAGTTTCTGGCTTTGGCAATGGCTTGATTGCATGCATCTACTCTACTTGTCTGTCCGCATCCCATGCCTAAGAGCTGATTATCTTTTGCCAGAACGATTGTATTCGATTTTAGATGTTTTACGCATTTGTTCGCAAAAATAAGATCCTCGAGTTCTTTATTCGAAGGAATTCTATTGGTTTTGGACTCAAGATCTTCTATCGTCTGAGTACTCTTGTCCGTATCTTGCTGGATTACTCCATTTAACAAGCTCTTGAAGCTGATATCATTGACGTGGAAGTGTTTGATTTTAAGTAAGATTCTTTTCTTCTTAGTTGATAAGAGGTCCAAAGCATCCTGGTCAAAATCAGGAGCGATGAGTACTTCGTAAAATAACGTATTAATTTCTTCGGCAGTAGCGAGGTCTATGGTCGAGTTGCAAATAAGAATACCACCAAATGCTGAAACAGGATCACCTGCCAACGCGTTTTTCCATGCTTTTAAAACGGTATCTCGTGTCGCAATTCCACATGGGTTGGTATGTTTCAATACGGCAAATGTCGGGTCATCATCCTTGAATTCAGCCATAAGATTTACGGCGGCATCTACGTCAACAAGATTGTTGTACGATAATTCTTTTCCACCGATCTTTTCAAACATTTCATCCAACTTACCAAAGAAAATGCCTTGTTGATGTGGATTCTCACCATATCGCAAGGCCTGTCCCTGATGAATGGATTGTTTGAAAGCAGCTTCCTTTTCTGTTTCTAATGAATCAAAATAATTGAAAATGGCGGTGTCATAATTTGAAGATACTTTAAAGGCTTTTCTAGCAAGTCTTCTTCTATCATCAATCGTTGAGGTCCCGTTTTGGTCCGTAAGGATTCGTTCGAGATCGCCATATTCATCTTGCGAAGGGATAACAACAACATCACCAAAGTTTTTAGCGGCACCTCTTATCAAAGCGATACCACCAATGTCAATTTTTTCGATTATGGCCGCTTGATCAGATGTAGACGCCACCGTCTGCTCAAAAGGATAAAGATCAACCACAACCAAATCGATTTCAGGTATTTCATATTTTTCCAATTGACTCAAATGATTTTCTTCTCTTCTCGCAAGAATTCCACCAAATACTTTTGGATGAAGCGTTTTTACTCTTCCATCAAGGATTGATGGATAGGTCGTGAGATCTTCCACGCGCTCTACTTTCCCTCCTAATGATTCGATGAATTTCTGAGTCCCTCCAGTACTATAAATGATAACTTCTTGGTCGATTAAGGTTTTTACGATTTGCTCCAGTCCATCTTTGTGAAAGACAGAAATTAGTGCCGATTTGATTTTTTTGTCAGCCATTATGCTCAGGTAAGTATTTTGCTAAATATGGTCGTATAACCACGATAATTCAAAAAAGCTGCAAATGTAGTGAATTGTAGATAAAATGGGGGTTAAGTGAGACAGTTATTGAGTTTTAGAATTATAGAACTGATTCGTTCGGGTGGTGAACTGTTTTAGAATGTACAGAGTGAACTGTTTAGAGTGTTTGGATTTGTTAGTTTTGTGGCTCACTTAAATTGAATTTGTGTCATTCATCTTAGCACTGTTAGCAGCATTCGTAATTGGACTTGGAAAATCAGGACTCAAAGGGTTAGGTGTTGTTATCGTTACACTGATGGCATATGCGTATGGTGCCAAGGCGTCGACGGGTATTGTCTTGCCGCTGCTAATTTTTGCGGATATCATGGCGGTTTATTACTACAATCGACATGCGAAATGGAACCTTTTGATGAAGTTTTTACCCTGGATGATTGCTGGAGTTGTTTTTGGGGCTTATTTGGGTAAGGATTTGCCTGAAGACGTTTTCAAAAAGGGGATGGCCGCCATTATTTTGATTAGTGTGATCATTATGTTTGCATGGGAGCACCTTGATAAAAAAAAGATACCAAAAGGAATGTGGTTTGCTGGGAGCACGGGTTTTACTGCAGGATTTACCACCATGATAGGCAATCTTGCCGGAGCTTTTTCTAATATTTTTTTCCTGGCCATGCGAATCCCAAAAGATCAATTTATTGGAACAGCTGCCTGGTTGTATTTCATTATCAATATTTTCAAACTTCCTTTTCATGTTTTTAGTTGGGGAACAGTGAATATGGATTCGTTGAAGACTGATCTTTATCTCATTCCTGCTGTGGTACTGGGTTTTGTGCTTGGGATTAAACTTGTCAAGTATTTTGGTGAGAAGCAATATCGGACCTTTATTTTGGTGATGACGGGGGTTGGGGCGTTGGTGATGTTAGTACGGTAATATTTCAGTTATACAGTTATACAGTTATTGAATTATTGAATTGTTGAATTGTTGAATTGTTGATTTTTTTAGTTGCTCAGTGGGGTAGTGGCAGAGTTGTTTAGTGGGTCAATTATTGAATTATTGAGTTGTTGAATTGTTGAGTTGTTGAATTATTGAGTTGCTCAGTTGTTTAGTGGCCAAATTGTCTTTATCTATGGGGATAGTTCATTTAACTGTGTCTGGTTTTATAATATTTTTTCTTTTTTCAGTTTTTCAGGGAAGTTAGGTTTGCTGCATGCCTTCGCCCTCGAAAGATATACGGGCTAGAAATCAAGCGACGTTAGGTTTGCTGCACGCCTCTTTCGAGGGCGAAGGCATGCAGCAAACCTAACTTGCCTGAAAAACGGAAAAAAGAAAAAATATTATAAAAACAGACACAGTTAAATTAACTATACCCCAAGATAAAGAC
>JBCCVV010000082.1:0-24780 GCA_039194925.1 Bacteroidota bacterium | reverse complement strand
GTGGTTCCTTCTCGGTGGATTGACATTAATTTATAATTAGAAAGGTAAAGGTATAAAAACCCAGTAAGTATTTAAACCCGAAAATAATATTCCAGTACCAGTAGAAATGGAATCAATAACACCAGACTATCAAATCGATCCAAAAAGCCTCCATGTCCTGGCAATAAACTACCCGAGTCCTTGACATTTTGCAATCGCTTCAGCTTCGATTCTACCAAATCTCCCAGAGTTCCAAATATCCAAACAAAGAGCGACAAAATCAACCATTTATTAAAAGGTTCTTGCAATGTGTACGCAATGCACATTCCAACAATGACACAAGAAATTCCCGCTCCCAAACTTCCTTCTATGGTCTTTCCAGGCGATACGCTTGGAAATAATTTATTTTTTCCAAAGGCTTTGCCCGTCAAATAAGCCATGGTATCACTCGTCCATAAAAGCAAAATGATACTAAAAAGCAAAAATTGAACTTCTTTCCCACTGTACAATAAAAAATAAGCGATTAAACTAAAAGGCAAGCCCCAGTAAAAAAGGGTAAAAGGAAATCGGATCTTGCTAAAGTTTAATTTATTGCTCCACAAATTGGTGATCAATCCAAACATTAATACGGTGGACATTACAATTAAAGTCTCGTAATACGTCCCGAAATCCAACTCAAAGAGATACATGAGTGAAAAGGGAGCTATACAAAGCAACATATATACAACATTAAGCGCAGGTGTTTTCTCTTCTTCAAGAACGTAACAAAGTTCCCTCCCTCCAAAGATATTGATCAACAGAAAAAAGACTGCAGTAGCCTGATTTCCCAATACAATTACCCCTAAGACGGCGGCAACAATCAACATAGCCGTAAAAATTCGAGCGTAATTGAACCTTATTTTCCCAGGAGCTTTATTCTCCATGGCATGCATTTTCAGACATTTTCGTTATGTTTTTCGGCAATTTGTCGTCTTATATTTCCGACGATTAAATAACAAAGAAAGCAAGAAAATACAACTCCGATAATTAAATACAACTTTTCTGGTTGAATTGCTTCATCTTCCATTGCTTCCAATTGATCGCCTGCTAAGAAAAGGAGTAGTGTCTGCATACCATTGTTTATAAAATGCAGAATCATAGGATACCAAAGGGATTTCGTCCAATAGTATGCATATCCAAGAATCAATCCTATGAATAGTTTTGGTAAAAAGCCTTGAATCTGCAGATGTATACCACTGAAAATAGCCGATGCCAGAAAAATAGCTACATGTGGATTGGCTAATCGATTAACTAGTTCTTTTTGAATTATACCTCGAAAAAGCAATTCTTCACCTATAGCGGGAAGCAGGGCTACGATGACTAAATTGACCAAAAGATCAGGAATACCGTCCATTTCCAGCATACTCATTAATGCTTCAATACTCGACTCGTCCATTTGATTGGCCCATTCTACCCCTTCAAAAACCATTGCAGATGCTCCAATAATGGGATAGGCACAAACCATTAATAGTATAAAACTCATTAACAATGAACTATCAACAGGATGAATTGAAAAGTATTTTCTCCAATTTACTCCCTTAAGCCAATAGACAAATAGCAAGGAAGATCCGGTAAATAGTATGAGATGATTGAGTCCAATGCCCGTTTTGATGTATGGTTTCATGCCTGGATCAGAAACCGCGCTAAAAATGTCTAATCCACTGTCCAACGAAAGCCCCCCGGCCAAGGCCAATAATGCCAGGACCAAATTCCCAGCAAAAACACATAAAACAAGAATCACAAGTAAAATAAGCGTCTTCTTCCAAAGAGTCTTTTCTTCTTGAATAGTATGATCTTCCAATTCTTCCATTCGTTCTTATTGATTCGAGCGTTTAACGCAATATATGAAAAGTAAATTCTCCGCGACTATTTATTTCCAGTGCGGGAGAAGGCATTTTAAAAATATTAAACATGGAAAGTAGGCCTTTCAAAAAGTTATTTTTAGTTTTTATCCGTGTAAGATCTATATCCAGTCCCAGATAAAACTGATGTATTCGAGGAAAAAGGGAGGAATCCACTTCAAACTGTTCCCCATCTGACTCCCAATTGTTTTCATATCCACCAAACATATTATCGGCTCCGTATCCCAATGCAATATTTAACCAGGAAGGGCATCTGTTCCCTTCCGGCAAAAAAGAATGAATGTTTACACTTGCCCAATACGCTTGTGCATTGTAATCTTTCAAATATCTTTCAGCAAAGGAAGAACCAAACAAGTCATCAGCTCTGTCTTGTAACGAAATGGTCGTACCATTACTACCAACCACGGCATGATCGGCATATTTTTTTGGAAACGAAGACACCTTCAATGTAATTCGCTGATCTTTCCAATATTTCTGTTGCCAAGCATAAATGCCAATTCCAGCTAAATTGGCACCCATATCATAAAGTGAGAATCCCCATTCTGAAGAGAATCCATCCATCACTTCAATTGTGCTTTGAAACAAGCTTCCACAAATGGCTCCCACTAAAATTGATTTATTATCACTTAGACCGGTCCATTTGGCCCCTTTATAGCACAATACCCCTTGGAAATAAGAAGTATACACATGGCCAATTTTGTCCATATTACTCCATTCTCCGCCGTCATTAAAAAAATGAAAACCTTCTTGTGGGTATTGCTTATACCAGGCGTGATACAATCCTATTGAGAATCCAGTATACGTGGCGGCTGAAATTCCAAGGGCGTAATTAAATCGTTTTTGATTAAACGTATCTGAAGGAGCAAAGAAACCGTATTTAGATTGACCCATCGCGATATTGGAAATTATCGCAATACAACAAATTACACAAATCCACTTTCTAATTGCTCGCATCTCGTGCAAAGCTAGTTAAATCATACTAGGATATTTATCCACAGATTCAAAATTTGATAAGATATTTAAGTATAAATGTCCTCTTTGTACATTAATCCCGAGAAAGCGATATGTTTCCAATTTCATAAAAATCACGGACTAAGATTACATATTAAAAAAATACTTTATCTTGCTTTTTTAACTCAAAATTGCAACGTTTGAAGGCATTTTTGAATCTTAATTAATACAGAAGTAATTTAAAATCATATGGTTAATCGCTTTGCAAGTCATTGAAAATCATCGGTTCAGCTTTTTCTCCATTTTGCGGCTACGGCTATAATCTTAGTAAAAGCTTTAATTTGAATTCACTGTACTTACATTTCACCCTTATCTGCGATTTTAAATCTCTTTGTAAACTCAAGTAACTACATGCAGTTGAAAAAGTACTTATTACTCATTTTTCTTGCGGCGCTCTATTTCTCCCCGACAAAAGGGCAAGATTTTCACTACACACAATATTTCATGTCGCCCCTTGGTGTCAATCCCGCTTTGGCCGGAGCTTATAATGGTTCGTATCGGATTAATGGAATCTATAGGGATCAATATCGCGGTGCGGCTCAGCAACCATTTGGAGGCTTCAGTATAAATGTTGATGCTCCGATCGTTAGAGGATTGAGAAAACAAGACTGGATCGGAGTTGGACTCAGAATCGAACAAAATAAATCAGGTGCGCTAGGTCAGAATTTGAATTTTTATGGTTTGGGAATAGCCTACCATCTTTCCTTGGATAAAAAGCAAACGAGTATTTTCACGTTGGGTGCCCAATATGGAACAGGTGGCTACTCCTATGACAGACTAGAAGTGGGCGACACACCGTTCTCAATAGTAAATGGTAGATTGGGAGGCGATGGTAATGAATTCAATCAGGCACAAGGAAATGACCCAAATGGCTTAAGTATCCCGGGAGGCGCATTAAATGATCTTACAGTGGGTGGTTTGTATACAAAAAGAAATCCAAAATCAGGTTCAGAACTTCAAATCGGAGTCGCTGTGGAAGGTATCTTGAATCCGAATCGTGCCAAGTTTGGTCAGGACAATAAAGGAATTGGAATAAGTGGATTTGGCTCGTATGAGTTTGTCATAAACAAAAGAACGTCATTGACTTCAGGGGCGTACTATTATTCAAACAAGCAAGCCAGCGCCATCAATGTAAACTCCATTATAAACTATAAAATGAAACCAGGAAATCAAATGATCCTTCATGGTGGATTGGGCACAAGAAGCGGAAGAGCAGCCTTGCTCTATCTGGGTGCAACGATCAGCGGTGTTCGAATTGGATTGGGTTATGACCTGGACATCGGAGCCTCTACTCCTGCAACAAATAATCACAAAAGTGTCGAATTGGGTGTAACCTATATCGGTAAGATTTATAAGAAACCAAAACCGAAGCCGATCATTTATTGTCCTCGTTTGTAATCCTAAAATCACTACAACTAATTCCAAAATAAAATTAAGAAATATATGATGTTTAATAAATCAATACTTGTAGTTCTCCTCGCCATCTTCGGAGTATTTGCTATGGAAGCTCAACCGGTTTCTGCCGTTACCTATGAAACAATGATTGAAGTTGCGGAGGAGTCAGCAGACAAAAAGGACTATGCCAATGCGATAGAATGGTTTGAAAATGCCTACAAAGAAAGTAAGGATAAAAACCTTAAAGTCGTGATTGGTGATTTGTATATGCTTTTGAGAGATTATAAAAAAGCCGCTCGTGCATATGACAGAGTGTTGAAACGCGATAAAGATGGGGTTTTCGAATATCTCCGAATTGATTATGCAAAAGCATTAAAATATCAGGGTCTGTATCGTAGAGCATTAGGAGAATTGCGTACGGTAGCCTCTACTACCGATAATGATACTACCAGACAAGAGGCTCTGTTTGAAATAGAAGGGATAGAACAAATGGATACCTATGCCCAGAATTTGGAGGCAGTCATTGAATTCGCAGGAAAAAAAATCAACTCTGGTAGTGGAGAAAATAGTCCTGCTCGATTTAATGATGGAAGCCTGTATTACTCTTCATTTAATCGTAAAGGGACAATTGTTTTGGAAGATGAAGAAGAATATGAAGCGAAGATCTATTCGGCTGCTAAAAATGACAAGGGAGAATATGAAAAACCTAAAGCACTGAATAAGCGTATCAATCGTGAAGGATACAACAGTGCGGGAGTATCTTTTTCAGAAGATGGTCGTATGATGTATTTTACCAGAGCCAAATTGGATATTAATGAAATAGAGGAGTCCGTAATTTATAGAGTCCCACGGACTGATTCGGGTTGGGGAGCTGCCGAAGAGATTGAAACCATCAATGGAGATTATATCGCTTTACATCCTTATGAAGGCGAATTATTTGGTAACAAGGTCCTATTTTTTAGTTCAAATATGGAAGGTGGATTTGGTGGCTATGATTTGTATTACTCAACGATGAACGGAGACGATTTCTCTACGCCTGTCAATCTAGGTGCTTCCATCAATACCGAAGGAGACGATGTGACCCCTTTCTACCAGAATGGAACACTTTATTTTAGTACCGATGGTAGACCAGGCTTTGGTGGATTCGATATATGGTATGGAACATGGAACGGTTCCGAATTTGTTGACATAACCAATATGGGATTCAACTACAACTCCCCACAAGATGACCAGTATTTACGATTCACTCCCAATGGGTCTTCTGGATTTTTGACATCAAACCGTCCACATAAAGAAAAGAAAAAGCTAAAAGGAAGTGATACGTGTTGCGATGACATCTATATGGTGCAGCTGCGAGAAATCATTATTGATCTATTAGTTGATGTGAATGATGAGAATGGACCATTAAAGGAAGCCACAGTTGAGTTGGTAGACCTTTCTGTCGCTGATGAAAATGAAGGACTTCAGAGTAAAACCAATGTAATTAGCAATGATTTCAATTTCTTATTGGATGCAGATCATAAGTACCGAGCGGTAGTTACCAAAGAAGGATATTACCCAGACACCACGATCTCTTTTAATACGGTCGGTTTGTTGGATTCATACACTGTGAAGAAGTCTATTGTATTGAAGCCGCTGCCACCCAAGGATCCTGTTGATGATGGAGTAGAAATTGTAGAGGCAAACCAGCCGATTCGATTGAATAATATTTATTACGATTTTGACAAATGGGACATCTTACCTGACGCAGAAGATGATCTTACCTATTTGAAATCGTTGATGGATGAATACTCGGATATGGTTATTGAATTATCCTCTCATACAGATGCCAGAGGTAAGAAGCCTTATAATAAGACACTGTCTCAACGTAGGGCACAATCTGCGAAAAACTGGCTTGTAGAGCAAGGAATTAATTCAGAGCGTATTAAAGCCGTGGGATATGGAGAGTCCGTCATTACCAATCAATGTGTGGATGGTGTGAAATGTAGTGAAAGTGAGCATAGAATCAATCGTAGAACAGAATTTAAAATCATCGCTGGTCCAAAGACCATTAAGATAAAAACTGAAGTAATCCGTAAGAAATCCAGTACTTCCAGTGCCGGAGGCAAGCAGTCTTTCATTCAGAAAGCCTACCCTGTTTTTTCTTTTGTCAATGACAGCATACATTTGGGCACCATGGTCAAGGACAAAAGCAAGAAGGTAGAATACCATTTTACCAATACCGGAGACGAAGATCTTATCATTGAAGTGGTGACCGCTTGTAAGTGCACCGATATTAGCTGGCCAAAGGAGCCCGTGAAGCCAGGTGAGCAAGGTGTAATCAGTGCTGTCTATGATAGTAGCACACAAAAATTGGGAGAGAACGTCAAAGTGATTGATATCGTTGCCAATACCAAACATTTGGTGACCGAAATCAGATTCTCATCGAAATTAGTAGAGAACGTTAAAAAGACTAAATAGCTTGGGTGCTCTTGAATGGGGAGCCACTATTTTCTCCCTGATCTACATCTTATTTGCTATGAATAACAAAACAATCTGCTTCCTATTTGGAATCATAGGAAGTGGATTGTGGATGATCTCTTCTTATCAGGCAGGTCTTAAATTTGATGCCGCTTTGCAAGTATTTTATGTACTTATATCAATACTCGGCATTTACCGATGGAAGTATGGAGGTAGCAAAAAGGAAGAATTACCCATAACTGAATACTCGCTAAAACAACATTTCTTCATTACAGTCATTGGGCTGATTTGCTCGGCGTTTCTAATCTACATCTCCCAATTCATAGAATTTATCAACTTACCCATTCTTGATGCGACTACCACCGTCTTTTTGGTCATCGGTACTCTATTATTGATTGAGAGGAAATTGAGCAGTTGGATCTATCTGGTTGTGGCTGATATTGTGTATGTATATATATATGGTGTTTCGGGTTTATGGCTCTTCGTGGGAATCATGATCTTGTATATCATTTTTGGGATTAATGGGTATTTGAATTGGAGGACAATATATTCTGGCAACAGCGAGCTTTTAACTGCTTCTAATAGCTTAGATTCAGAAATCTGAAATCTCAATCAAAACAAACTTCTAAATGAGCTTAAATGCTTGATTCTCGAACAAAATCATATTTCATAGCCTGGTTAAAAAGAGAGATTAAGACATAGTTTCGATTCAATTTCCTATTTTCTACCTTAAGATGTAACGTTAACACCTTGAAAACCTTATTTTTAAATATTTAGGTATTATATATACATTATAAACTTAAAATAGGGGTTTTCACCACTTTTTTTCAGGGTTTCCCACCACTTCGATCTAAATACTCTTCTCTATTTTAGCCCTGCATTAGTAAGGATTCCCGTAACGTAAAATAAAAGACAGATGCAGCATGAATTCGTATTCTGCTGTCTTTTATAAAAGAATATTCAAATAAATTAAGAATATCACTTTACTTTTAATTGGGTTTTAAAATCAGGTTTATGCATCTTTCTTTCAAAGCAGTTATATATATGAAAAAGTTCAAATATGGATTGGGTCTACTTTTCATAGTTTTCATGTTTCAAACTGCCAATGCACATAAAGGAGAGCATCAACTTGCGCGCAAACCACAAAAAAGTACCCCGCTTTACAAAGAAATTAATACCATAAAATCCTCATACGATCCACTTCGGTTATTTTTAAAACAATCAAACCAGAATACCATTGGGTATAATTCAAAGGCTTATCTTAATTATGCCGAATTTTATCAAATTGAAAATCGTTCACAACAGCGTTCTATTTCACAAGCACCCCATCTTATTGAAATGACTATTCCGTTTGAAGGAAAAATGTATGATTGTATTTTTAGACGAAATCATCTAAAATCTAGCGATTACCAGTTAACGACTTCCAAACCTATTGTATCTACTCCTTCAGATGCGATTTTTTATCAAGGAATCGTGGAAGGTCAGCCTTCAAGTTGGGCTACTTTGGCATACATAGATGGAAAATATAGAATCCTTCTTGCCCACAAGAATGGTAATCTTGAAGTAAATCATGTGGAGGGCAATACCTACGCCATTTACAACAGTAAAGATCAAAAATTCATTCCCGATTACATACATGAACATGACGAAACAGCAGCTAAGAAAAAGGAATCTAATGTACGTATAGGGTCAGATTGTTTGGAGCTGTACATAGAATGTGATTTTCAAAGTTATCAGGACAATGGAAGTTCGGTGTCAAATACGGAATCATGGGCGATGTCTATAGTCAATGATGTATCTACCATCTATGCTACAGTAAGTATACCCTTGGTTGTGGCTGAGATTTTTGTTTGGAATTCCTCGGACCCATATATTAATGAGAATAACTTAACTGAAGTCCGTGATTCGTTCGTTCAATACTTGCAAAACAATTATAATGGACGAGTTGCTCAATTGTTTTCTACGAGGCCTCTTTCTGGTGGATTGGCCTATGGACTGGGTGGTTTGTGCGGAACATTTCCAGATTTCCCCGGCCCCTATTGCATTTCAACCGAATTAAGTACCTCGTTTGATCCATACCCAAATTACTCCTTTACCGTTTATTTGGTCGCTCATGAGTTGGGTCATGTACTTGGAGCAAGACATACACATGCCTGTGCATGGGGTCCGGACGGTGAAACACAAATTGACGACTGCGGTAATGTTCATGCAACAAATACCGGAGGTACTCCTGAAGGAACAGGGTGTTATGATGAGCAAAACCCAATATTGCCTGTGAGTGGAGGTACTGTCATGTCATTTTGCCATCTTGCTGGTGGAGGAATCGATCTTTCCAATGGATTTGGTACAGAAGTAGGAGACTTCATTTTCAACGAATATTCAACAGCGGTTTGCGCCACTGGCGGACTATGTGCTTCCATCCCACCTTCAAATGACGATTGCGCAAATGCCATCGAAATGAAATTGACCGGAGAATGCTCTTATTTTGAATACGATAATATTATGGCAACCTCGTCCGGAGTTCCAAACCCTTCTTGCGGAACTCCAGGAGCGGCCCAGGATGTCTGGTTCTCAATCACACCAACCAATACCGATGTCTTGTTCAATTTTAATCCGATCAGCGGCCAGGTTTTGGATATGATTCTTACAGCTTATTCAGGTACTTGTGGCAATTTGAGCGAAATTAAATGTGAAGAAGCCTTCAATGAGGAGTATCAAATGAAACTTTCCGGTCTTACCCCAAATGAAACGATCTATATCCGCCTTATTGAAGTGGGTAGCGACCTTGAAGGATCTTTTGAATTATGTGCTATTGATGAAGGGCTTCCGTGTCATCCCGCCATAAATGCACTGGTAGATTTATACAATGCTACGAATGGAGCAAGCTGGACCAATAGAACAGGATGGGATATTGGAGCTGCGGGCACCAATTGTACACCATGCAGCTGGTATGGAATCACATGTGATAATTTAGAAAATGTCATTGAGATCGATCTTACCAATAATAATCTAGTAGGTACTGTTCCTTCTACGATGGAAGATCTTACCAAATTGAGAAGCATCAAACTTCTGATCAATGATTTAACAGGTATATTCCCGGATATATGGACAGATATGACGGATCTTGAGTTCATTGATTTGTCAAACAATCAATTTACCGGATCTATGCCGTCAAGCCTTGGTAATTTACTCAAATTGAATACTTTATATATAGAGAATAATAATTTAACGGGAGCATTACTTCCAGAAATCGGCAACCTTCCCAACATGGATGTGTATTGGGCAAAAGGAAATGATCTGTCCGGTTGTTTTCCTGGAACATACCTTAATCTTTGTGATATTGGAAGTCTGCAACTGGTTAATAATCCTCAATTGCCAAACACCGGAATCACTACACTATTTTGTAATGATGGCACTGGTGGAGATGTAGATGGAGATGGATTTTGCTTTGGTCAAGGGATGAATGATGATTGTGTCGATGATGACAACACCATTTATCCGAATGCGCCGGAACTTTGTGATGGAAAAGACAACGATTGTGATGGGCAGTACGATGAAAATATAATAACGACCAATACCTGGCTTCCAGCGGGAGGTGGAGATTGGCAAGTTACTACAAATTGGAGTATGGGTACACTTCCTCAACCCTGTGAAGATGTAATCATTCCAGCCAGTGGTGCTTCAAGAATTATTACAATTCCAGTGAGTACAAATGCATTTGGAAGGTCTTTAACAATTGGAAGCAATAGTAATGTAACGAATAATGGCAATTTGTCGATTGCTGGCTCGGATGATGATGGGCTTTCCCTTGATATAAATGCAGACTTTATAAACAATGGAGTCATTGACATATTTAATATTCAGAATTATGGTTTAACCACAGAAGGGCGAATTGAAAATTATGGTACGATTAATGTTTCAAATTTATCTACGGCCTTTGAATTGTACATACAGCAAAGTGGTGAGGTAGAAAATACAAGTGGCGGCCAACTGAACATAAAAATGCAAGAGTAAGAGAATTGGCGTGCTAAAATGCTAATTTTTAGAAGGTAGTTTCAAATAAAGGTTTGACTATCAGATCAGAAAATAACTTCGGCTATTTGGCATAATGAAAATATATATGACATTTAGCAATCATTTCTTAGCAATATTCTAAAAAATGAATTTAGGAAGTTGATTGAATTTGTTATTTTACAGCCAGAGATAGGTGGGTTCTATGCTTTAGGGGAATTTCACCCAAATGGGTGACTGCAACGAAGTAACATTACTTGTACATTTACATTTACGATTGGATTCGGAAACATAAACGACCAATCAATAAATGAAAGTGACCGTTTACTCATTTATTAAAAACAAAAGAAAGATATTACGTAATATTGTGTCATAATTAAATCTTCACACATGAAAAACATATTTTATACAATTTTGAGTTTGATTTTCGCTGTTTCTGCGAATGCTCAACTCATTAATGATGGAGCTTCCATAATAATAGAAGATGGTGCTACGCTGTACATCGAAGGAGCCTTGCAAAACAATACGACGGGTTCTATCGATATTCAAGGTACAGGAATCGTGGAAGTGGAAGGAGATGTAACTATCGCAGGAACCTCAACTGTAACTATGTCTAATACGGCAAAGATAATATTGAGTGGTCCGAATGCATCAAATGTTACTTCTGGAGGAGCAACATTCACAAATGTAGAAATGGATAAGACAGCGAACAATGTTTCGCTCATGGATGAGATGAGAATCTCTAACGATTTAAACTTTGTTGGTGACAATAATAAAATACTTATAGGGGATAATAATCTTGTTTTTGCGCCATCTGCAACAATCACTTCTGCGGATGATAACGAATTTATCGTAGCCGATGGAGATGCGAATACAGGAGTTGTTTCTAAAGAGCTTTCCGCAAACGAAGTGTTTACGTTTGAAGTGGGAGATGCTACAAATTATACTCCTTTGAATGCTGATGTTACGGGAACAGGGTATTCATCTGCAACAGTAGATGTAAATGTGGTTCCAATGGAGCACCCCAACAGACCACTTGAAGCAGTAGACTTTATTTCCAGATACTGGAATATTGATGAAACAGGTATAACTAATTTCTCAGCAGACTTGATCGGTACTTACGTAAATGGCGATCTGACAGGAACTGCAGGAAATGTAAATGGAGCCTTTTTCACGACAGACTGGTCATATGACAATTCAAGTAACGGAGCTAACACAGTTACAGGTACCATTGCAGAAAGTGGAGATTTTTCAGGTACCAACAAATTCGGAAGGGTTGATATGAAATTATTCTTACATGGTGCCTTTGATTCTGGTACTAGTGAGATGACAAATCTTCTAAATCTTGAAACAGATGCCTTAACTAGCCCATACGATAACAGTGTATCGGTTGCAGCATCTATTTTCTCTTCAAATCCTGACATTGTTGACTGGGTAGACCTTGAATTGAGATCTTCTTCAGCAGCTGCGGATATTATCAGTAACCATAGTGCATTTGTAAAACAAGATGGTTCTATCGTTGGCTTGGATGGAGTTTCTCTTCCACTTCTTGCTAATGCACCTAACACAGCATTTGTTGTAATTAGACATAGAAATCACCTGGCAATTATGACAGACGCAACAATTGCTTTGACTGGTGCAATACCAGCATTAGATTTTACGGACAACTCTGCTGGCACTTTTGGTGCCAATGCACAGTTTGATTTGGGTGGAGGATTCTTCGGAATGATTTCAGGTGAAGCTAATGGAGACGGTACTGTAAATGCTGTCGATAAAAACTCTTTCTGGCGAGTACAAAACGGTGCCGCTTATGATTATCTCACAAGTACAGCAGATTTCAATATGGATGGGACAGTAAATGCAGTTGACAAGAATGCGTATTGGAGATTAACAAATTCATTAACTACTAATGTTCCAAATTAAAATTAAGATGAAGAAATTACTATATATAATAGCGTTTACGCTTATCGCTTTTCAAGGATTCTCACAAACATTTTGTTTGAGTTATGACAACCCATCATTATCAGGTGGAATGTTTTCTGTAGATGTAGTTATGTCAGGAAGTGCTGATTACGAATTAGGTTCTAGCAATTTGGTATTCAGTTTTAACGATGGCGCTTTGAGTTCACCAACAATTAGTAGTGCATTATTGGCTCCTCCATTTTATCAAAATCCTAGCATCACTAATCCTAGTCCTGGGGTTGCTTCTATTAATATTGAATTAGGTTTTGAAAATTTAGGTGAGACTATCTCTGCTTCAGGGACAACCATAGCAACGATTACATTCAACGTGGATGATTCTGCTATGACCAGCGATTACTCATGGTTATACAATGGTGGAACAACTCAAACTGTAGTATTCCTTCACGATGAAGCAACACAAATTTTCGCTACAGGTTTAGATGACGGCTGTTTGATGCCATTAAATCAAGTATTGCCAATCAGACTTCGAAACTTTTCTGCAACAAAAGGAAGAGAACTTAATACAGTAGATTTAAATTGGGCAAGTTCAACTGAAGTTAATGGTTCTCACTTTGAGATTGAAAGAAGCCAAGATTTAGAAAACTGGAATACTCTCGGTGAAGTTGATGCAATAGGAGAAAGTACAACTGCACAAGAGTATAATTTTATCGACGACAATTTACCACTTAACTCAAGAAGCAATCACAAAATATTCTATTACAGATTAAGAATGGTGGATAAGGATGGAACTTATGAATATTCTGAAGTTAGATCTGTACGATTCGATCTAGATGGAAAAGCAGATTTCCTAGTTTATCCGAATCCAGCGATAGACGAAGTATATGTGAATCTTTCTGGTATTACTCCGGAATCCGGACCAGCTACAATGAATATTTTGAGCTTAGATGGTCAGTTGGTCAAAAGAGTAGTACTTGAAACAAGTGACGATATCGCAGTAGACATTAGTCAAATGCCTTCAGGTGTTTACTACTTTATGGCTACACAATCAGGCGAAACATTTACACAAAAAGTAATCAAAGTAGATTAAGAAATAAATAACCGATTAGGTTAAAGAATTTTATACCTGGTTTTTGTTAATTGTTGAGAGGGATGTTTTCATCCCTCTTTCTTTTTATCAGGATTTGCAACTATCAATTATGAATAAATCAATGGATAAAAAAGAATTATTTATTGGTTGACAACTTCAGGATTCCCCATTTTCCCTGTATTGTAATTGTGAATGCATTGTCTGATCTCTTCTTCCGTATTCATTACAAAAGGACCATAGGAAAAAACCGTTTCATTTAATGGTTGACCACCTAAGACAAAGAATTCAGCTTCTTCTTTAGCATACAAATTAATGTCACTTTTTCCCCGTTTGTATAATGCTACTTGATGTGTTTTAAGCCTTTTCTGATTTTCAATTTCTAATTCTCCATTGACCATGTAAATAAAGGCGTTGTGATTAGGATTGGTCGGAATGTCTAAACGTTTGTCCGCCTTTACTTTTATATGATAATAAAAAACAGGAGATAAGGTCCCTACTTTTGAAGAATGCCCAAACAAGTTTCCCATAACGATCTTTGCAGTAAAACTTTCATGAACGATGGTAGGCATAATCTCTGCGCCATATACTACCGTTGAAGGATCATCCCATTTATACCTTGCCGGCATATTGAGCCATATTTGAAAACCATGCAACACTCCCCCATTTTGTTTGAGTTCATTTCCAGATTCTTCCATATGGATTGCTCCACGGCCTGAACTAAACATCATAAACTCCCCAGTATTCACTTGAAAGTCATAATTGAGACTATCTTTGTGGTGCCCACTTCCTGAGGCAAAATAGGTAGTCGGTATGACCCCGGCATGTGGATGAGCCTCCACCTTTAATGGATCACTATGGGGAGAAATATGGACCGGGCCAAATTCATCGAACAAAACAAAAGGGGAAACGTAATCTAAGTGATTTCCGGCAAAAGCACGTAATATCGGCAAGGTGCCCACAAAAGTAGAACCAGCAGTCAATATTTGATGTACTTGACGATAATTTGCGCTGGAATACATGCCTGAATTTGCCAATAATAAAGAAGGACTAACCGACACTGCACCTACTATAGCCGAATCTTTAATGAATTTTCTCCGCTTCATACGATTTACATTTATCCTAAAATAGAAATAAAGAAACCTTTATAATTGTTGCAACAAACAACATTCTTCAAGATGTTGTCCACATTGCCTACACCTCTTACTTCTATTCACACGCTCACTCACACAACTGAATTTCAAAATTACATGCATTTCAATATCTATTCGACAGGGCAGTAGAATTATGAAGCAAGGAATCGAATCAGCAAGAAGCACGAAAAAGGCAATGTACTGTCGATACAAAGAACATATATCATCACAGTAATAGCTCTAACTGATAAAGCTATTCATACAATTGAAGTGACTTAAATAGCTTTATCTTTTCTTAAAACTAGAACTAAGATGTAATATTAGGCATCTTTTTCCAACGTTTTCACATAATGATTGGCCGCACGAGCTGCGAAAGCCATATACGTTAAGGATGGATTTTGGGTAGAAGTAGATGTCATACATGCTCCATCTGAGACATAAACGTTTTCACATAAGTGCAATTGATTATTGCCATTGAGTAAAGAAGTTTTGGGATCTTTACCCATTCTTACTCCCCCCATTTCATGGATGTCCAATCCGGGCGCCCATTCCAAATCAACTCTTTTAATATCGACAAAGCCAGCTTTTTCAAACATTTCTTCATATGCAGTATAAAAATGCTCCATCATCATGGTGTCATTCTCATCATAATCAACATCAAATTTCACTAACGGAATACCATACTGATCCGTTTTTTCAGTATCAAGACTCAAATGATTGGTCTCTTTTGGAATGGTCTCCCCCATCATCATTGCATTAACTCGCCAGGGACCAAAGTTTTTGTCTTTCATTAATTCCCCTATAAGCTCAGAGCCAAAACCACCTTCTTCCGTTTTTCTATATCTAGACGCAAAAATTGCTACTGCATAGCCTCTTTTAAATTCCTGGTCTCTCTTTTTGACATTTACAAATCGTGGCATGTATGCATTTGTTGGAGAATTCCCTTCCACTACCTTATCCGAAAAATCATTGCATGTCGCAGACAATCGAGCCCTATAATTATGGAAGGCAAAATACTTGCCCAATAGACCGCTATCGTTGCCAAGGCCATTTGGAAATCGATCGGATTTAGAGTTTAGAAGTATGGCATTGCTATTAATGGCTCCTGCATTTAAAAAGACTGCATCTGCCGTAAATTCATGAACTTCTTTCGTATTTGCATCAATCACCTTTACTCCTTTAGCCCGTTTGGTATCATTATCGTAAAGAATGGAGTGTACAACGCTATCTGCCCGTAATGTCAAATTACCGGTACGTTCTGCCCATGGTATTGTACTCGAATTGGCGCTAAAATAGCCTCCAAAGGGACAACCCCGCTCGCAAATAGTTCGGTGCTGGCATTGCGCTCTTCCTTGTTGATAGTGTATTTCCTGCGGTTCGGTTAAATGAGCACATCTGCCATATATCACGTGTCGATCCGAATAATTTTCTTTTACGACCTTTTGAAAATGTTTTTCAACCACCGTTAATTCTAATGGAGGTAAAAATTCACCATCCGGCAGCGTATCTAATCCATCTTTATTCCCGGAAATTCCGGCAAACTTTTCGACATGACTATACCAAGGAGCGATATCATCATAGGATATCGGCCAAGACACAGCAAAATCATCCTGATCCGGTCCATTAAAGTCATATTGACTCCATCGCTGGGTTTGTCTCGCCCACATGAGGGATTTTCCACCGACCTGATATCCTTTAATCCAATCAAAAGGTTTTGTCTGAATGTAGGGTTGCACATCATCTTTTACAAAAAAATGAGTCGCTCCTTCTTTATACGCATAGCACTTACTCACAATCGGATTTGCTTCACGATCCTCTAAAGAGACAGCACCTCGATGTTCATATTCCCAAGGAAAGTTCATCGCCGTCGGATAATCCTGCAAATGCTTGACATTGGGTCCACGATCCAGCAGAAGCGTTTTGACACCTTGATCGCAAAGCTCTTTAGCTACCCAACTGCCACTCATACCGGCGCCAATTACAATGGCCTGAAAATCTTTTCCGTTATTCATATCTCATTGGCATTTTTAAGTTCACTAATTAGCACATCTCCTTTAAATCTACCTGGTGCCATTTCATAATAGTTAATCTTTCTTTGATAATATTCACTTGTTTTTAAATATCGAAGACTCTCTCCTTTCACGATATCATAAAACTTTTGCATATCCTTATCCAAACCTTCTTCTTTGGAATTAAATCGACTGATAAACGCTGCGGCATCTTCCTCTTTCATCTTTCTAAATTTTGTACCCGTCATGTCCTCTGCCACTTGATCGAAGTTTTGATATCCATTGAGAAAGGCATCTCGATCTATAGGTTTATACACGTCATCCAACATCGTAAACATAAAGGGTAAGGGCGTATGATTGACCAATTCAGGAATGGATTGGAGCGGCACAATCATTCTGGATAACTGATCAATCAAATCCAATTCCTTAGTTACAGGTTCAAAATGCTTTAGTCCCAAATCTCGAATGGCCTGATATTTATCTTTACAGGAATAAATAATGCCCGTACCTAAAGAAAACAGAATGATTCCTTTTACCGCATCTCGTCTTTTCATTGCTCTTTTTTTTATGAGGAGAAAGATAGAGAAATGTTTTGAAACGCTTTTTTTGAAAACGCTTCTAATTTTCTAAAAATTGATCCATAGCATCAGTATAAGATAGACAATGTTAAAGCCGTCCCATAGAATTGAAAATGAGACGATGATTTCTTAACCTTATTAAAATTAATAGGCGTTGCAAAACTATAATCCAGCAATACACCAACTTCAATTTAGTGCTCTAGACAGCTGGCAATTCTGACGTGCATATTGGTAATCCGCTTCAACTCCCCATTTCAATGTATGCTCTGAGATCTGCCAATTGTTGATCACTCAACTTCTCCGCAGTATATTGAGGCATGTAGGATGGTTTTCCAGATTTAGAGGGTACACCCCAGCGAATTACTTGATAAATAGAATGCCTACTATATTTAGGCATGGTCCTTTTTAAATGCTTTAACGACATTTTGCTGTCATCCAAATGAAAGAACGAGTATCTTCCCTGATAATGGCAATGTAAACAACTGTTGTCGTAAACCAGTTTTCCATTTTCCGCATTCCCGACCAATCCAGTTCCCTTTTTTCGATCATCCGGTGGTGGAACAAAGGTAGCCGGACTGCCCTGCAAATACTTGGCTTGAATTCCTTCTACTCCCATTTTTTCTGCAGATTCCTGATTGAGTCCGATATCATCAAGTTTGTATTCCAATGTCCATAAGTAAGCTAGGATGGATTCCATCTCCCAATCCTTTAATGCTCTTCCCTGGGCACATTCTGTAGCACACAATTGAATCGCATTTCTTATATCTTGCCTGGCTTCATACACCAAATCACCATATTTTTTCTCATAGTCCCCATTGTAGTACGTAGCACGGTTAACGGCTCCATACATGGTACTGCCTTGCAAAAATGGGAGCCCTCTTTTATGAGTATATTCCAATCTTGCTTGCGGATCCGCACTATTCAAATCCGGATCCTCCTTTTCCACGTTGTGGCAAGAAGTACAAACAAAATGTTTGCTCTGTTTAGATGATTTACCCCCATTGGGTTTAGCAGAAAAACCATTATGAAACAGCGAATATCCAACCTCAACACTCACGCCTTTAATCGTAAGGTCTGGTCTTTTATGACTGTAATCTACTCCTTTTGCTTCCAGAATATCTACTACCGAAGGCTCTTCTGAAGAAATGTTTCGATCGTTTTCAGAAAAAGAAGCCCCAAATACAATGCAAAGAATTAAAACCGAAATACTTAGATACCTTATCATATTCTAAATTGCCTTCCTATTGTAAATCCTAATCTATATTCTCCATCCAACCAATTCGATGTTGTATAGGGTATGTAATCCGTCTGAATCATACCCGTTGCATTGGTAAAATTCAGTTGAAAAACATGACCTCCGCCTGTTTCCCACTCTAATCCGATGCCCAAAGGAGCATAATATCCCGTTTCTGTTGTTCTAATATCAGAAAAGACTATCCTTCCGTCCAATATTATACCAATGGATTTTGACAATTGGATTCTGGAAGCCAAACTTATGCTTACCAGATCGTTTTTATCGCTGGAAGGCACAATATTTCTATACGTCCAAGCCCCACTGGCTTGTAAAGAAAAGTAATTGGAAAACTTTCTGGATATAATCAACTCTGCATGGTAGGATAGTCTATGTTCAAACTTTTCAAAGAAGTTTATTACCCCTTCTGTCCTACTTCTTGGCATGGTGGATACACTGGTCAATCCAAGCACGGCCAAACTAAAAGGAATGGTATTATCGATATCTTGCTCTGCAAATCTGATTTTTGCAAATCCATTGACATTTTGTTTTAATGGACCATTCCCTTTGGCTCTGTTAATGCCAATCATGAAATTATCTGTGACGCCATATTCAAATCCGATCAACACATCAGAAGCATTTTCCAAACCAAAAAAGGTTTCCCATCCTCCACCATCTCCGGCAAAATCTCCAAACCTGTGGCCAATTCTGAAATCTAAAATCCCTGCTTTAAGTGTTTCCGTAGAATGAGTATTGATCACTCTTGTATCCTTAAATGTTTGATATACCTTGGCTTTTTCCTGTGCATGGAGGCACAAAGAAAGTGTCATGAAACAAAGTAGAACTATAATTCTCGTCATAATACGTTTATGAAGGCTGAAAATCTCCTCATTTATTAAAATAAAAAACAAAAATATCGAAATCTTTGTATCTATATATATGTTCATTAATTTGTTGAAAAGATTTAATTAAAAATCAATGCATTGAAGTCGTTCAAGAACGTTTGTTAAAAAAGAATTGCAAAAGCTTGATTCTCAAATTGAAGCTCTTTTTAAAATTCATAACCATCGCTCTCATAGAGCTTTAGCTCATAGCTCAAAAATAGCTGAAAAGTTGTGGATCAAGGACTGGCAAAAGAATTAACAATATGTTATAAACGACTTCATAAAGAGACAATTCATTAAAAATTAAAAAAATACAAACATGTATCCTGTAGAGTTAACAACACCAATGGCCAAAGATTTAACGGATTTTGGCTTTACCAGTTTGCATACACCTGATGACGTGGAAGGAAAACTTTCCGGAAGTACCGGAACTTCCCTGGTAGTCGTGAATTCAGTTTGCGGATGCGCCGCAGCCAATGCCCGACCTGGAGCCAAAATGGCAATCCAAAATGAAAAGAAACCAGATCAGTTGTATACTGTATTTGCAGGGGTAGATAAGGAAGCGACGAATAAAGTAAGAGAGCACTTATTACCATACCCACCCTCTTCTCCTGCTATAGCGCTATTTAAAGATGGGCAGCTGGTTCATATGTTGGAAAGAAGGCATATTGAAGGACAAAGTGCTCAGGCCATTGCTCAAAATCTAATGATGGCATTCGATCATTACTGCTAATTAAGTCTACGTTCTTTGCAACGAAAAAGAAACCTTTCTAGTCTAATATATAGGTTAGAAAGGTTTTTTTGTTTTGCAACATATTTGTCTTTCGATGAGGTATTCTAGAAATTTTTTAACTTTTTGAAAGAATACTAATTGGAAATTTCTAGTTTGTTTAATGAATATTCTTACTTTAGCCAATCATTACGAATAAAAATACAGTCTTTTTTATCTATTCGTTAATGTATAAAATAGAGATTAAATGAAAGGTTTTTCTAAGCTTTTGATTGTGTGCTGTGGACTTTTAATGGGGATTTCGGGTTCGGCGCAAGATATTCATTTTACACAGTTTTACATGTCACCCTTAAATTTGAACCCTGCGATGACAGGTGTCAATAATTGTAAAACAAGAATGATTGTTAATTACCGGAATCAGTGGGCGAGTGTCTTGGGAGCCAGTGCATACAATACCTACTCTCTTTCTTACGATCAAAAAATGCCCGTAGGTAGAGAAGATTATTTTGGAATTGGCGGATCACTTTGGGGAGATGTTGCCGGTGAATCCAGATTTGGAACTACCCAGGGAAGACTTTCCTTGTCCTATAGTAAGAAAATGGCAGGTTATAGAAAAAGAGCCAGCTATTTGGTCATAGGTGCAGATGCTGCATTAACTCAAAGAAGGATTAGTCAGGAGGATTTAAGATGGCCAAGTCAAATTACTCAAGATGGGTTTGATCCTACGCTTCCAACAAATGAACCCGTTTTTGATGGGGATTTCATTTACCCTGATATTGCAGCAGGACTGCTTTGGTTTAGCGTAATAGATGAAAGAACAAATTGGTATCTAGGTGCTGCTCTTCACCACTTAAACCAACCTAATGTTAGTTTTTTTGGCAATAATCCTGTTTCCTTATATAGCAGGTCTACCATTCACGGTGGTGCTCAATTTCCCGTATCTCTCAGAATGAGCGTTCTTCCATTTTTTGTGTTCATGAATCAAGGGCCACACAGAGAGTTTAATGGAGGAGCAAGTTTAAGATTTGCGATGGGACCAAGCAGAACTTCAAACCAATCATGGCAAATGGGTATGTGGTATAGATTAGGTACCAAAGTAGAAGGAGGCTTGCATTCTGATGCAATAATTCTTTCTTCAAGATTCAACTATGACCAGTTCTCCATAGGATTCAGTTATGATTTGACAATATCAAAGTTAAGCCAAGTAGGATCGGCAAATGGTGCGTTCGAGTTCTCACTTGTATACGAAATTTGCGGTCCGGAAAGTAGAGGAGTCTACTGTCCTAAATTCTAAGATAAAAACGAATAAATAGATAAAACAAAAAAGCCTTTGTTTCTGAACAAAGGCTTTTTTGTTTTTAGACCTTTTCCATTATACTATCAAAGTCCACGTGATCCTCAATGAGCTGGATCGCTTTGTTTACTTTCCAGGGCGTTTTACGATTTATCTTCACCTCCATTTTACTTATTTTCACCACGCACCCATATGTATCTAAATGTGTGCGGATAAGCGGCAGGTTATTTTCTTCAATATACTTCAGGGTATTGCTGTCTATGTTTCCTTGTCCGGTAGCGACAATTCCAGAAAGTGACGTAGCCTCTATTTTGTTGAGTTTCTCGATGGAATCTATTTTTTTGATCGCCCCATTAAGCGCCTTGGTGGCTACCACCAGCAATTGATCCGAAAGGTTTTCCAGTTTTTCCAAATCTATAAGTGATCCTGAAAGAATTCTTGCAACCTTATTGTTATCCGCATCGGAATTATAAATGATCGTTCCTGATACAGATTTAGCGATGCTTCGAATTAATGGATACGCCAAAGTTTGATCGTAGGGTATAACACCGAGAAGAGGCAGATTATTACGATCGAGCCATTTTTTTACATACTCCCGCACTTTTCTGATTTTTTCTTCTCGTACCTTATTGATGATTATACCAACAATCGGCACATCATTCTCTCGAAAAATCGCCGTGCACATATTCAACATATCAATTGTGCTTCCAATTCCTCCTTCCACCACCATCACGACTCCTGCATTGAGTAATTTTGCCACCGCCGCATTGGATAGTCCAGCAACACTCCCAACACCGGGATGCCCTGTTCCTTCATATACGGTAATATCATTGTTATTACTCATATAGCGCTGAGCCTCTGAAATAATTCCGTTTAAATCATATTGATCAGGATTATCCAGATATTTTTCTGTTGCACCTTTGCCCAAAATCACCGGACTATGATACTCGGGAATCAAATCAAAATGGATCAGGTCGGCGAAAAGCACAGTATCTTTGTCAACAATCAGATTATTGACATCAAGAAACTTCTGACCTACAGGTTTGCAGTATCCTACTTTCAATCCCTTTTTCATAAAACCAGAGACAAGCCCCAATGTTGAGGTTGTCTTTCCCACATGTTGACTGCTTGCCGCAACATAAATATTTTTGTACTTCATATCCGGTGAAAATACAATTTAATTGAGAAATGGCTTAACCCTATCTTTGCCTGATTTGGCTTTTTGATGTAGACTGTTTTTGTATCGTTTTGGAGAAATGTCCAAACAAAGATCAAAATACTTTTTCGCCTGATTGTATTTTCGCTGCTCTTCGAAGATCAAGCCGATTTGCAACGCTGCATTACAAGCCATGAATGACTTCATATTTTCCCCCTCGTTGATAGCCATTACATAATACTCGATTGCATCCGGATAATTTTTAAGCTCCTGAATCAATCTCCCCATCCGATACTTGAATTCCAGATTCTTCCTGCTCTCTTCATTTTCAAAAAGATATGCCTTTTGAATCAGAAGACTATACGCGCGATGAAAATATCCACCATCAAATAACAACCTTGCTCTAAGCAGTACCGCATTGGGAATTTCTTTATCCTTACTCTCTTTTAAGGCCTGTTTATCTTCATCTACCAGATCATGACCTTCTTCCAGACAAAGCTGCATATATTTTTTGTACGCCGCCACATCTTCGTTTGTTGCTATCTCATACCAGGCCAGTTTTTGATACGCCTCTTTTATAAAATGTCTTCCTTGAAATTCTTCCAAAAACTTCAACATGTGTACCTGTGAACCAGGGTCCAATTCATACAACTTGAATTTTCCGTACATAAAATCAAGATATGGAAACGCTAAATATTGATCTCCTTTTGGACGTTCTTCCAAAATTTGAATCGCTTCCTGGTTTCTACCCGTTTTTTGGGCAATATTTGCTTTCAAGAAACAAATAAGTGGACTTTTGGAATGATCCAGATTGGCATCAAAGAGCATTTGATAGGCTTCCTCTCTTTTATTATTTTGATAAAAAAGTATATAAGCATATATCGCATACGATTCATCTTTGAATAGAAAATCATTTTTTTGACTGTAATCAACGACCTCCTTTATCTCGGCAGTACCCAATTCAATTGATCCTTTAACACCGATAATTTTCCGAACCAAACCAGGCAGACTCTCCCCCAATGCATGAATTATGCTTAAACTCTTTTTATTTTCAATGAATTCGGGAAATTTTTTTACATTTTTCTCCAGCAGTTTATAAGCGCGATACACCTCTCTTGCTGCATCAAATTTCTGATCAAATTTAATGCGTGCAGTAGCCCACTGAAGGTTTATTTCTGCTTTAGTGAATAAGTAATACGGACTGTCCTTGTCGCCTTCATTAATTTTTTCTAAACGACGTTTTTTGTTTTTCTCCAGTTGTTTAAATTCCTTTTCGTTCTCGTTAATAAAAATCTTAAAAAAGTCGATGTAATTTTCGATGTGATAAACCAAGAGGTTATCGGGTTCGGATTCTTTAATTTGATTAATAACTATTTGAGCGGAATCTAATCGAAGTGTAGATACCAGTTCGTATGCCTCAGCAATAGATTTATTTGATTCGAAATAGCCCTGACCGTTGCCAGAAAGAGTAAACAAGAGAAATAATAACCAAACTATCTTTCGCACTACTTTTGCCAATATTTAGAAATGGGAAAATAATGAAATGTGAATCAAAATGGGCAGGAAATTACTTTTTTACAATTCCTTATGATTTTTGGATGCCTCGATCAAGATTTTTACAGTAAAAAAAGGTTTTGTTTGGATAAGCATTAGCTTTGCGACAGAAAATAGATATCAAGAACTTGATCAACAAAGAATTCTTAAAAAAATTGATCTTAATGAAAACCAAGTTTGCAGCCTCTTCCGGTGTAGCGACTATGGTAGATATGGGTTTGTTTGCATTGATATCCAAGATCACTACAATTCCTGTAGAGTTCATAAATATTTTTTCTTCTCTTGTAGGAATGATTATCAATTTTGTACTTCAAAAAAAGTTCATATTTGAATTGAACAGAAAAGTGAGTACCGCGTTTATCCTTTCTTTATTGGTCTCTTTTGGGGGTATTTTCATTTCTACATCCATAATATACGGTTTGAAGCGATTCGAATTATTTCAGCTTT
>JBCCVV010000081.1:0-24969 GCA_039194925.1 Bacteroidota bacterium | reverse complement strand
TTTAATCTTTATATTGAATTCGAATAAAATCACGTATAAGTAGGTATTCAAACCAAGTAGAACTACGTGCTTTTATTTCTATAAAATAGTGTTGTAGATCAAAACCCCAAACTCAATGGATAAAATCAAACTAATCATTGCAGATGATCAAGTACTCTTTTTAAAGGGTCTCAAGCTACTTATTAGTTCATTTGAATCGATTGATCTTGTAGGAGTAGCCAGAAACGGGCAAGAATTATTAGAAGCCATAAAAAAGGAAATTCCTGATGTCGTTTTGATAGATCTTAAGATGCCAGTCCTGGATGGAATAGAAGCAACTAAAATAATTAAAAATCAATATCCTGGAATTAAGATCATCTTTCTATCCATGCACAATGATGATGGGATAATCAATATGGTAATGTCCTTGGGGGCCAACGGCTACCTGGTTAAGAATGAAGAACCTGAGATCCTGAAAGCAGCCATTGAGACCGTAATGGAAAAAGACTTTTACTTTAATGAGTATACTTCAAGGGCACTTCTGAAAGGGACGCTGCAACCCTCTATTCGTAAAGGAAAATCTAAGCTATTAGACGACCTCCAGCTTACCCGTCGTGAACTCGAAATAGTAAAGTTAATCTGTAAAGAATACACATCCGGTGAAATTGCCAAGGAATTGTTCATAAGTATTAGAACTGTAGAAGGTCATCGCAAAAATATACTGTCCAAAACCGGAGTAAGAAATATCGCCGGATTGGTAATTTTTGCGATGAAAAATAATCTAATCAAAATCTAAATTCCGATGCGTACTTCTACGCACGATCACGTATACATACTCTATTTAATTAATACCGTAGTTCTGGTCTGAAAAAAACGATTTCGTTGCTTGAGATTTGCATTGAATGTTTGATACTAACTTCATTCAAAATGTTCTGTGATTTTCAATTCAAGGAATTTTTCCTCAAAGACCTTACACCTTATGCGGGTCCGTGTTTTATCACTTAAGATCATTCAGAACAATCATTGAAGTAGACTTTGTTATCCTAATCCTTAATTGGGTTTGCAGCTCATAACTCTTGTATCAGACATAATAATGGCGGACGCTGAAAAGCCAAAAAAGAGTAAGTTTCATGACTAAAAACTAATATTATGGCGTTTAAATTAGACATTGCCTTCACCAATGAACAATTGTTGGCAATTTATGCCTCGGGTACCAACGTAATCGTTGCTAAACCACCCTCATCGGGAAGCGACTCTCCAAATGTCGCCTGGCAGGTTATCCGGCCGCTCCAGTCCAATTCCTTGACTTGGGTAGAAGAATACGGAATCTATACCTCCACTACTAAAATTACCGATGGTGCCAAACTGGACCAATTGTCGGCCGTACCTCTTCCGGCCGTGCAAAATAAACTCTATACGCTTCAACCTTCTGGAGTAATAACTGGTCCTCAACAGGGAGGTACTGCTAATGCGTATTCCTTGTACAATAATTTCGGCTCCGACCCTTTAATCATGACAGTGGGTTTGTTTCAAGATGCATCTGTAAATGGCACATCTATAATCGGGAATGCAATATCTGCGGCACCAGTCCTCAACCAATCCACTGCACGCATGACACCGTATACTGTAGTTTATGTATGGCTTCAAAGTCAAGTGGTAAGTAATTCCGTAGTGACCGATGTAACATCTCCAATGACCAAAGTGACTTTTGGTGGTGGAGAGAATCAAATTTCTTTGAAATATGACTCCTATTCGGGAACATTTATCCCTGCAGCTACAAACGGCATGTACAACATGACTTCTGTCGAAATCGAAACTATTTATCCAATTCTATAATACTGCTTGATTTTTTGAAATGCAGGTCTGTGATCAAGTAGACCTGTATTTCTTTAAATCAAATGACATGCAATCATTTATAATATCATCAGGCAAGTCTTCCTGAGTTGAAAAAACAAAACCTAATAATATGAATAAAGAAAACAATCCAAACCAGATAGAAGATTATCTATATGCGCTCCAACAAAGAAATCTTGTATACAACTATGATTTCAGATACTTCAATAATCAAAAACAAAATGGAGAACTAACAGAATATGGAGTTCCAGACGGTTGGCAATATACGGATAGTGGAATCAATGGCAGTATCAATTTTGATCCAAACACGTGTCAATTAATAATTAAAAAGAGTGAACAAAATCACAAAATGATTTTTCGCCAGGCCATTCATGAATTCCCAAGATGGCAACAATCGCTATCCTCCAACTATGTTTCAGCAAAAGTAGTACTCAATATTGGTCTGGAAGGAGATGTGAGTGCAATACTTTCGGATGGAGTCGAATCCAATACGGTTACAAAAAGTGGTAAAGGCGATGTGGAATTCGATCTTGAGCTAAAAATAGACCTCAATGCCAAATATGTTAGGGTCAGCATTGAAACGGAGGCACCTTTTATGACCATCTATCTGCGTAAAGTATTTGCGAATGTTGGAAAGGTTGCGCTGGAGAATTTGCCATGTATGGTACAGGGCATAATTGGCCATCGAAAACAATACATAGCCACAGAATCTGCTCCGGCAGAGGAGTTATCCTTGTGTGTTCCGGTATATGAACTAAGCGATGACTTCTCAAGACTGGATTCTGTACTCCAATATCGATTTGGAAAAGGAGAAAATGGCAATTCACTGTTAATTGATATGAGAGGGTATTTTAGCAGAGCATGGAACAATGGATCAGATGAAGATCCAGATGCCAACGACAGAAAAGCTCTTGACGATGGAAACCTTATGGGAGATCATGTCAGTACTTTTCAGGAAGATGTCTTTTTACAACATGATCATGGCTTAAATTTTTCTTATGAGCAACCGTATGTAATGGGTGATATCGGAACTGCTTACAATGTGATAGATAAAGCAGGAAATTCCCGAACCACAAAAGAAATAGACGGAAAGGAAACACGGACCAAAACATCGCGGAGCTCTACACCATAAAATGGGCCTGACGTTCATTAAGCCATCAAATTACCATGCATATCCATTGCGTGTAGAATCTTATAATCACTCTACTGGACGAGCAGTCCTTTTTGTCCAATACCAACTCATTATCTAACAATCTTAATTAATAATTATGAAAAAATGTAAAGACTTAAACAATCAAGTTGAAATTTTGAATAACGGATCATATTTCGGCAATTATTTCAGACAATCTGATGTCAAAGACAATATGTATTACTACTGGCGACAAAAGACAGATAGATATAATACGCACTTTACCGTCGTTGATACTGATTCGGGAAATGCCGACTTCGAGAAGTTTTTCATTTCCTTCAATTTTGGTGGAACCCAACAAATTCGAAGCGCCCATATTTCCTATGCAAAGGGAATACGTACTGGTTACAATACCGATAACCTTTGGGATGTAGAAAGAGAAACATTCGAAAAACTTTACGACACCGATAGAGATCATTTTGATTCCATGGCTGCTCAGTTTTGGAATAACCTGCAGAATAGCGGCACAATAGGTTTCTGGGATGATGTAAGAATGGTCAAAAACTCCGTGGAAGACGAACTCATGGCCATCCCTGGAGTTACTGGTGTTGATATTGGATACAAAATTGTAGACAATTTTACAACGAACGAACATGCAATAATTGTCTACATTGAAAACATTGCAGATGTTTATGTATATGAGAAAATTCCACCCACAATTCAAGGAATTAGCACAGACATAAGAGAAGGAAGCTTCACTTATCCGACACAAACCAAAAGAGAATCATCCAAATTTTGGAATTCGGATATCATGGATACTTCAATAGCTCCTATTTGCGGAGGTTATTCCATAGGTCCGTGTGGCGCAAATTTATATGGTACCTTGGGTATTATATTTACATATCAGGACATCAAATACATATTGAGCAATACACATGTTTTGCTTGAACGGCCTCCGGCCTCACCAGGAAGTCCGATTTGTCACCCTACTGTTAATTTTGGAGGAGATATTAAAAACTCAAAAGTCGGAGAATATGTAGGAGGATTTATTGGTGAGCGCAATGTGGATGCATCCGTTGCCCGAATAATTGATGATCGCTATTCTGATGCTAAGCCGAATTATATTCTGGAATTAAAAGAAACAGCGGGTATCGCAGTGGCAATGGTAGATATGGAGGTGGAAAAATTTGGACGTTCTACACTCCATACTAAGGGGAAAGTAGTAAGTACAGATTATACAAGCACCGTAACCTATCCAAATTTTGGCACTTTTATTTTTAAAAATCAATTGAGAATTGCGTCCAATGATCCTATCAGACCATTTTCGATAGGTGGTGATTCAGGCTCAATCATAGTAAACAAACAGAAACAAATTGTAGGAATGATATTAGGAACAACGGTAATTGAAGGTAAATTATACACTATAGCGCATCCCATTCAGGATGTTATTAATGCTTTTGACGGCTCAGGTTCAGTTGAAATTAATCTTTAGGTATTGAACTGGAAGCAGGGAATAAATCGAAAGGGGATCTGAATCTTAAAATGCAAATAGGATAGGATTCCCTTCCACACGAATAGTGCAGAAATTTTCTTCATTCATTCATTCATTCATTCATTCATGACTACATTCTCAACTTCTAATAGATTCACAGCATTATCAGAGATGCCACTAATATTCTTCAAAGAAAACAAAGCCGTCTCATCATAAAATAAAAAGACAACCGGCGCATCTTCGATCAACATCCGATCCATTTTATGATAAAGGACATATCGCTCTTCTACATCATCCGTACGAATGGCCATTTCATACAACCGATCAAATTCAGGATTACTGTATCGAGTATAATTCGGAGGCGCAGGGAACTTGCTGTAAAACATACATAAAAAACTCTCAGCATCCGGATAATCAGCAATCCAACTCGCTCTAAAAAAAGGAATGGATGACTTTCTCATACCGTCGCGTAAAATAGAGGATTCCAATACTTCAATTTTCACCTTTACGCCAATCTCCTGCCATTGTCGGGCAATAAAAGTCGTAAGATCCAAGTAGTCCTTATTCGTAAACAATTCAATTTCTGGCAATGGGTTGGATGGACCATATCCTGCTTTCTTAATCAAGATACGTGCGGAATCAGGTAGATACTGATAGCCCTTAACTTTTTCAGGGTCGAAAGAAGGCAACCCACTGGGCACAAATCCGGAATTGGCCGGTTTCCCTACATTATTGCGCAAGGCCGTAAGCATCAATTTTCTATCCAGTCCCAAATTTAAGGCCTGTCGAATTTTTTTGCTTCTAAGCGGACTATCTTCAGGCTGATTCACCATATTGATGCCCAGATATTCAGAATTCAAATAGGGGGCCTTTATATAATTTAACTGCTCTTTTCTGGATTCTAATAATTCTCCTTCCCGGGTAAGCAAATCGTGAATAAAAGAAGATTCCAATCCATTGACAAAATCCAAATTCCCATTCAACAACTCTAAAAATGCGATCTTTTTATCTGGAATAAAAGTTGTTTTTACCCCATCCAGATTGTGAACAACTTTTCGAAAATAATTTTCATTTTTAATCAAAAACAACGCTTGGTTTTCTTCCCATCGTTTGAAACGAAATGGCCCAGTACCAATGGGATGGACTCTAAATTCTCTGTCTGCTATTTCTACGCATTCCCTGGGCACTACACTACAATATTGCATGGTCAGGATCCCAAGCATGGGGATAAAAGGAGTCTTAAGGTGCAACTCGAAAATCGTATCGTTGACTGCAAGAAATGATGCTTTGCCAACCACCTTATCGGAAAAAAGCCACGACCCCGGTGAATTCACATCTTCATCCAGTAATCGCCCCAAACTAAAGGCAATATCTTCGGCCGTCACTACCCGATTAGAATCAATGCAAGCATCTTCATGAAAATGAACATCATCACGAAGAAAGAATCTGTAAATAAGTCCATCTTCTGATATTTCCCAATGCTTGGCGACGGCGGGTACAACATTTAATTCATCATCCAACCTTACGAGCCCATCAAAAATATGATGTGTTGCCCAGATGTTGTTTTGACTCTTGGCAAATGCCGGGTCTAAAGAAGTGATATGATTGATTTGGTTGTACCGGAAAACATTGTATTCATTCGCATTGTTATTTCTACAACTCAAAAAAAAGATAGCTGCTAGTAAAATTAATGCGGCATTTTTCAATATCATAAACAAATAAAGATCACTCTTCATTACTTTCGTGTGTAAATAAGAAATTGATATGTCAAGTAAAGATCAAAATTTATCTTCTGGATCAAAGGAAAATCTTAAATCTGTTGAAGATTTTTCGTTTGCAATAATCGTTTCCGATTGGAATGAAGATATTACCTATGCCCTTCGTGATGAATGCATCGCTACATTGAAAAACAATGGAGCGAAAGAGGAAAACATCCATTTACACCATGTTCCTGGTTCTTTTGAATTGCCCATGGGAGCGCGTATTGCACTTGGTCAAAACAAGGTACATGCAGCCATATGCCTGGGTTGTGTGATTAAGGGTGAAACAGCACACGATGTTTATATCAATCAGGCGGTGGCAAATGGGATCATGACCTTAGGACTTACTACCAAGACTCCAGTTATTTTTGGTGTCCTCACGCCCAATACCAAAGAACAAGCATTGGACAGAGCAGGTGGAAAATACGGCAACAAAGGCGTGGAAGCGGCACATACCGCCATAAAAATGGTGCATCTCAACAATCCCGGTCATAACTCAAAAAAGAGCATAGGCTATTAGTCCATTTACTTTTCCTAAGATTGATAGTTCATCGCGACATTTTTATCTATATTTCATGCAGGAGTTGCAGTGAATTACTTGTAAAAATGGTAAATTGGCAATCCTAATCGACCTGAATAATTAAATACTTATTCCACTTTGTTGAGAATAGGTTAATAAATCGGACCAAATGAAAAAACTCCTGCTACTAATCACGCTTTTCGGGATTATATTTTTAGCTATTCTTTGCAAACCATCCGACAACTCTACTACAGCCTACAAACCACCTACTGATGGTACTATAGTAAAAATGGATGGAGAGGACATTCCTAAAAAGAAAGATCGAGAGGCTTGGCTCGAACTCATGCATCAAGCCGGAGAAGGTGTAGATTGGAGACAGATCGAAATCCAAAATCAAAAAGAACAAGCCCAGCGCAAATTACAAATGCGTAAAAAGAATGGATATGTCCGAAATGAAAGTGAAGACGTTGCCAATGGAAACCTTAGAGGCAAATGGCTTGAAAGAGGGAGCAACAACCAGGCAGGTTCGATGCGCTTGGTAAATTATCTGGTGGAAGACGATATGCTATACGGGATCTCTGCAGGCGGCTCTTTGTGGAAAGGCGCGCGCGATGGATCGGACTGGAAGGTCGTAAATCACGATTACACATTCCTTGGTGACCTTGTTGAAGCGAGATATTTACAGGACGGCACTTTGAGAATTATAGCGAATTTGAATGCACACCCAGTTTATTCCGATGACGGAGGCATTACTTGGACTGAAGCGAAAGGTGACATATCCTACGGCTTCATGAGAGATTTTGTGGAGTTGGATAACGGCGATATGTTCGTTTTATCTGGTAGAGATGTCTATCGATCTCAGGATGATGGAGAAAACTGGGAAAGAATCCAAAATTTCTCTTCGTTGATCCCAAATCACTTGACTTTGGTTAGGGTGGGCAACACGAATCAATTAATGATAATTGAAAAAGTGAATACAAACTTATCCGATGTATTTCTTTGGAACGATGAACTTGATGCTTTCGATATGGTAACTAGTAAATCTGGAATAGGATTTGGATCCTCCACCCAAGCCAATTTGAATGCCATATTTGCCGAAGATAGCCTGAGATTGTTTGTCCGCAATCATGAAAATAAGTTATTTGTCTCTTTGGATACGGCCAAATCCTGGAAATGGCTAAGCAATCTTCCTACCACACCGTGGTCGGTTGGTGTTTATGTCTTTCCTTCTGACCATACAAAAATGATGTATGGAGAAGTCAATCCATATGGTTCAATAACTGGTGGTAAATTTTGGAGTAAAACAAGCGATTGGTCGGAGTATTATGGCGATATTTTTACCAAGTTACATGCAGATATTATGGATATCAAAGAGTTTAGGATGGCAGATGGAACTCCATTCACCATAGTATGCAATCATGGTGGAATTAGTCAAAGTTTTGACCATGGAAAAACCTTTCAAAATATTGGGCTCATCAATCTGAATATCAGTCAATATTATAGTGTTGCAACCCATCCTTCTCGAAGGGAATGGATATTTGCCGGTTCTCAAGATCAAGGTCTCCAGCGTGGAAAGATTTTTGAAGACAACGTGGCTTCTCTGGATCAGGTAATTTCCGGTGATTATGGTCATATCGTATTCTCAGGAGAAGATGAAAACATGTGGACGGCCTATCCATGGGGCTTGGTTATGTATTATGAAGACCCCATAAACCAGAATCCATCGGCGTTCTGGGAAGTTCCATTTCACAACAAATCAGCATGGATACCCCCGTTGGTCAGTCATCCTGACAAATCGCAAAATGCGATTTTCCTTGCAGGTGGCAGCATGACTTCTGATAATGCCAGTCATATCATCAGACTGGATATATCTGGCGGTCAAATCACGCCTACACAGCTTCCAAAAGACTTTAAAGAATTTGGTGGAGATGTCTCGGCTATAGGCATCAATCACTTTGATCACGACGAAATGTACGCATTGACATCCACTGGGGTTGCTTATAAATCTACAAATGGCGGAACGACTTTCGAAAGCAAAAATTCCGGATTCCCTGGGGCAAATGGGGCTTATGGTGCATGCATCAAACCAAGTAAGCTGGATAGAGATGTAGTTTATATTTCAGGAAGCGGTTATATCAATCCAGGAGTATTCAAATCTGTTGACGGTGGAGAAACGTATGAAGCTATGTCCGAAGGTCTTCCTCCAACCATGGTATTTTGTATAGCACCTAATGAAGATGAATCCTTGATATTCGCAGCCACGGAAGCCGGGCCCTTTGTCTATGTCGCAGATGAAGAACAGTGGTTTGATCTCAGCGGAGTGGGC
Organism: Bacteroidota bacterium; assembly: GCA_039194925.1. GTDB lineage: Bacteria > Bacteroidota > Bacteroidia > Chitinophagales > Saprospiraceae > CAJXUU01. The sequence goes on along the minus strand of JBCCVV010000081.1, from coordinate 15,909 downwards.
ACACCCAGTCAGACGTATTGGAGTGTAGAATACATCGAAGAACTGCAAACCGCCCGATTTGGTACATTTGGCCGAGGCATTTGGGATTTTGAAGTTGAAGAACAATTAGTTTCAACCGAAGAAGAGATCGTTTCCAACACCACAAGAATTGAGGTTTATCCAAATCCTTTTACGGATGTAATCATACTGAATAGTGGATACAATGACCTTACCAATGTGACCATAACGGATCAACAAGGTAGATTGGTGAAAAAATTTACCAACCAAAAAATAAAAAATCTTTCGCTGGATTTGTCAGATTTAACCAACGGCATTTATTTTGTTACCTCAATAATGAATAATCGATCAGTAACAGAAAAAATAGTCAAAAACTAATGAGTGAAAAAACAATTCTAGGAGTAGGGTCAAGAGTAAAGCATCCAGCCTATGGTGATGGAGTGATAATAAGTGTAGATGTGGCAGCGTATCAATGCTGTTTTATGCAGTATGGATTGAAGCATGTAGGCAAAGAATATTCCGGTTGGGAAGTGATTGATGCCATAGAACATACTGAGGCAGTTTCGTTCACCGAAGCTGAAAAATCTCTGGGTAAAATACTGAAAGCATGGTTGGGTGTCTCAGAGAAGGTAGAGCTGGGAGATAAGTGGGACGATGGAGTACTGATCCTTCAACCCGGTGATACCAGTTTGAAATCAAAAGAGATTCCTATTGACACATTTTTTCACAAAATAGTCATGGTTCGTGATCGTCTGCGTGTAATGGAACAACGAATAAACAGCAGTAAACTCACTGATGAAGAGAAGGTAAATCTTCAGCAATACATTACAAGAATATATGGCAGTCTTACCTCTTTCAACGTACTATTCAAATACAAAGAAGACCACTTCAAGGGAGAAAGTTCTAGATGATTTATTGATTCAATATCAACTCCCTTGACAAAATGGGCTGAAAAATGAGTTGATCAAAGATTGATAAGAATTTTTAATCGGACCTGTTCAGGTATAATAAGTCGGTAAGTTTTGTTCAAAAAAAATGGACAATGGGCGACTTATATGAGTAATTTCATTAATGGCGAGAATCTTTTCAATTGTCAATCTTTTTCCTTTTTGATCAGAATTCAATCACTTCATTATCTTAGCACTGGAATGAAGAAAAAAATAAATAGAAAGGATTTTCTCAAGACAGCTGTGGTTGCAGGTTTGAGTGCAGCCACAATCAGTTCTTGCAATACGAACGATGCAACAAATGAAACCTCTACCCCAAATATAATTTCCAACAAAAAGTACAAATGGAAAATGGTGACTACCTGGCCACCCAACTTCCCTGTTGTTGGTACCGGAGCTGAATATTATGCGCAATGGGTCAATGAAATGACCAATGGCCAAATTGAAATTAAGGTATATGGAGGAGGCACCTTGGTTCCTGCATTGGAAGTCTTTGATGCCGTGAGCAGTGGAGCTGCGGAGATGGGCAGTGGAGCTTCCTATTACTGGGCGGGCAAAAATCCATCTGTTCAATTTTTTACCACTGTTCCCTTTGGCATGAATGCTCAGCAGATGAACAGTTGGCTTTATGCCGGTGGTGGTATGGAACTGTGGCGCGAGCAATATGCAAAATATAATCTTGTGCCCTTCGCTGGTGGCAATACCGGAGTTCAGATGGCAGGCTGGTTCAATAAAGAAATAAACACCATCGAAGATTACAAAGGACTCAAAATGCGTATCCCGGGCCTTGGAGCAAAGGTGCTTGAGGAAATTGGTGGCACACCGGTTCTTTCGGCAGGATCAGAAATTTATACAAATCTGGAACGGGGTGTAATCGATGCGACCGAATGGATAGGCCCTTATCATGATTATTTGATGGGCTTCCATGACATCGCAAAATATTATTACTCTCCGGGTTGGCATGAGACTGGATCAAATCTCGAAATATTGATTAATAAACGTTTGTATGATGGCTTACCAAAATCGCTTCAATCCATTCTGGACGCCGCGGCCTATAAACTAAACGCATGGATCTTAGCCGAGTTTGAAGCCAAAAACAATGAATATTTACAAAAGATCATTAATGAATCCGATGTAGAAATTCGTCAGCTAAATCCGGAAGTACTTGCTGCTTTATACGAAGTAAGAGAAAAAATCATAGACGATTTGGTGCAAAAAGATGCCGACTCTAAAAAAGTATACGCATCCTATTCCAAATTTCAAAAAGACATTACGGCATGGTCCAATTACAGCGAAGGGCTATATCATAATGTCATGTCTAGTAGAAAATAATTCGCTTTTAATTACCCAAGGATGTTTTCTACGGCTATCATCAAAACAGAATATTTACCGCCTGTCTCCACATTCTGGGCCCTTGCCAACTCTGATAAGGTTTTGCTTGAGGTCAAAGAAAACTATCAGAAAAAAAGCACACGCAACAGAGCCAGAATACAAGGTGTGAATAAGATTGAAGTGCTTAGTGTGCCGCTCAAAAGAGGCAAAAACAGTAAGATGCCCATTGAAAATGTGCAAGTATCCTATGATGACAACTGGCCAGGAAAACATTTACACAGCATTCGATCTGCCTATGGGAATTCACCATATTTTGATTTTTACTTTGAATCTATTGAAACAATAATTCGAACGGAATACGATACATTACTTGAATTGAATAACACATTATTAAATCTATTTCTGGAATCGTTAACTTTAAGCACCGATATCCAAAACACCACGGCCTTTAAATCAGAGTATGAAATTAATGATTGTGATCTGCGATTTGTAAAATACAACGATCCCATACTACCCAATTACACACCCAAAAAGTACAATCAAGTCTTTGAAGAGAAACATGGTTTTGTACCAAACTTATCTATATTGGACCTGATAATGTGCAAAGGCCCCGAGAGTATTTTATATATTTGATATTGTAGCCATTAAAAACATGTTGTTAATTCCATTGCAAGTCATTTTAGCATGCGTTTTAAATAGCTTCATTATCGCAAGAAATAATCACGACGCTTCATGCAAGACAGTATCAATCCGGCTCTCATCAACCTAAATACGAAAACGGAACATGCCATTCGACAATTGTTAGAGCTTACCAATTCCATACAGAATGAAGAGCTGAATAAGACCGTTCAAGATATACTGGATCGGCTGAGTGCTCCATTTACATTTGTCATCGTGGGAGAGGTAAAAGCCGGTAAGAGCAGCTTTGTAAATGCCCTTTTGGAATCAAAAAAGGATATATGCAAGGTTGCGCCTTCACCAATGACGGATACCATCCAACTCATTACGTATGGAGAAGAAGAACGCATCGAAGAGGTCAATCCACACTTCAAACGCATCTATCAGCCTGTCGACATCCTTAAGGAAATTGCCATTGTCGATACGCCTGGGACAAACACTATTGTGGATCATCATCAAGAGATCACCGAACGCTTCATCCCCTACTCTGACCTTATTGTATTTGTATTCGAATCAAAAAATCCGTACCGTCAATCCGCCTGGGAGTTTTTTGATTTCATCAATGAAGAATGGAGGCGTAAGATTGTATTCGTCCTTCAGCAAAAGGACTTGATGGAACCCGCTGATTTGGAAATAAACATCAATGGGGTTCATGAAAACGCCATTAAAAAAGGTATTGAGAGCCCAAACGTATTTGCTGTTTCTGCCAAAATGGAATTGGATGGTTATGTAAAACACAGCGGGTTCAAGGAAATCAGAACGTACATAGAAGAAAATATCATCAATGGCAAAGCTCCGTTTTTGAAAATCGAGAATAACATCAACACATCGTACGCTATAAACGAAAAAATATCGCATAGCATTCAACTAAGAGAAGAACAATGGAAGTACGACAAAGAATTTAGAAATGAAATTCGAAACACCCTGGACAATCAGGAGTCCAAGACCAATAAGCAGATTAAGGTATTGATCGAAAATCTTCTGGCTGCTTACGACCGGATCACTTCGACCAAAGAAAAAGAATTGGCCTCGGGGTTGGGCTTTTTTACCGTGCTGAAGCGATCATTCAATTCTATCTTTGGTTCGCAGCAAAACTTGAAAGACTGGCTCGTACAACATGCCAAGGACTTTGAATACAAACTCAATTCGTCTTTAAAGGAAAAACTAACCAATGGGATAATCGATGTTGCGGACAACATTCAAACGATGGGAAAATTGGTACACGCCAAGATTAAGGACAGTAGGACTATCCTGGAAGATAGTGACGAAATATTTGCCGACATCGCCGAAAAGAGAGCCAATGTGCTTATGGATCTGCAAAAAAGCTTCACCAACTTTTTGAACGATTCAGAGAACTTTTACGATGAAAATTTCGCTGCTGAATCCGGTAAAATTGCCCCCAATCTGGCCACAGGGTCCGGAATTGCCGTTGTTGGAATTATCACCACGCTGGCTCAAGGAGCTATTTTCGATATTACCGGAGGGATTTTGACTGCTGTAGGATTGGTTTTTGCCGGAGTTACACTTGGATTGAAAAAGAAAAAGATCTTAACAGGCTTTAGACAGGAAATTGAAAAAGGCAGAAAAAAATTGGAATGGGAAGTAAGTGAAAAGCTCATGGACTATACCAAGCGCATAAAAACAAAGATCGATAACAATTTCTATCAATTGGATTTATTACTTGCCCATGAGGAAAAAGTATTAAAAGGATTAAATGATCTTAGAAACGACATTCACGATAATCTGGATGAGGCAAAAACAGAAGTTTTGAAATTTATTTGATCGATTCATTGTTGTATAATTACATTGTCGTAGTTATTTAACAAAACATTCATTATGGAAACCACTCTTGTATTTTTTAGCATATCAGAATTAAAAATTACCACAGCCAGACATTATCTGTCAGAAGCCGGTATAGAAACCTTTGTTATTGATAAGAAAGATTCCGCTTACGCTGGTATTCTTGGTGGTAAAATAGAAGTCTATGTACGTCAGGAAGATCAGGAACGTGCCGATCAAATACTACGGGAAAACGATTTGTTTGATTAAAGAAATGAGAAAGCCTGGTTTCATATTATTTTTGCCTCATTATGGCAGACCATGAACTCTCATATACCGGTCGAAGTGTTAGCCAAAACATAAAACCCCATTTTCACCATTGAAGTAGTTGGATGCTTGCAGATAAGATGGCATATTTGCAGCTTTATTTGAATCGTCGTAATTAGAGTGAAAGGAGTAAAGAGTATAACGCAATTATTGCTGATCATTGGCATTATCTTATTCGTCAATATCATAGCCAATTATTTCTATGGATCTTGGGATCTGACTGAAGAGAAAAGGTATACCCTATCTAAATCTACACATAAGGTTATGAAATCGCTGGAGGAGAATGTACTTGTACGGGTTCTTCTTGATGGTGATTTACCTCCTGGATTCAAACGACTACAGAACTCTACAAAAGAATTATTGGATGAATTAAAAGACATCAACCCCAATATTCAATACATTTTCGAAGATCCGCTGGAAGGAACATCCCAGGAAATTAAGGCGAGAAGGGATCAGCTGGGTAAAGATGGAGTTATCCCGGTAGCGCTTACCTACAATGATGGTAAAGAGGTTACACAAAAAGGCATTTACCCTTATGCTTTAATCTCCTACAGGGGTAGAAATACTAAGATAAGTTTATTGAAAGAACAAAACCTGGATGAAGATGATCAAGTAGTCTTAAATCGAAGCATAGAATTGTTGGAATACAAATTTGCCAATCAAATCCAAAAATTGACTTTGAGCAAACGCCAAAATATTGCCTTCAGTACGGGCCATGGGGAATTGCCATTCGAAAAAACGTATGCCTTACAGAATGAACTGGATAATTTCTATAATGTAGGCCGACTACATCTGGATAGCCTTATTGTTATTGATCAAGAATTGGATTTATTGATCGTGGCTGCTCCCAAGGAAGAAATGAACGATAAGGTCAAATTCAAAATAGATCAGTACATCATGAATGGTGGCAAGGTAATTTGGTTGGTCGAAAAACTTAACGCCGATTTGGACAGCATCAATAAATATAGATTTTACGTACCTGAGGATATAATCACAGGCATAGATGATATGCTTTTTAAATATGGCGCAAGAATTCAACCCAACCTGGTGCTCGATTTGGAGTGCACAGCCATACCACAGGTAGTAGGGCAACAGGATGGAAAACCTCAGACCTTACTTTACAAATGGTACTATCATCCCTTGGCCATTGCCAACAGAAATCATCCTATAGGCAAAAACCTTGATCGTATTAACATGTTTTTCCCAAGTTCTATTGACACCTTAAAAACAAAGTTCAAGGTGACAAAAACTCCAATTCTTTCTACCTCACCGTATTCCAGATATCAGCTTAATCCAGTGCGGTTAAATTTTGAGATTTTGAAATACCCTCCCCAGCAAGACCAATTCAACAAGGGTACACAAACCTTGGGACTCTTGCTGGAAGGAGAGTTCGAATCCGTTTTTGCCAACAGAATAACTCCAGGTTTTCAAGCGGGACTGGATGAGTTGAATATCACCTTTCAACCCAAAAGTGTTCCTACGAAGCAAATCGTTATATCTGATGTTGATTTCATGAAAAATCGCATCAACCCAAGAACAAATAGTGCCGACCCTATCGGTTTTAATGTCTGGGAACAGAAAGTATATGACGGCAATAAAGATTTCATTCTGAATGCTGTGGAATACATGCTAGACGATAATGGAGTACTCGACTCCAGGTCAAAAGAGGTAAAGCTAAGATTGCTAGACGCAGTAAAGACAAAACGAGAAAGAAAAAAGTGGCAATTTATCAATATTGGTCTACCTCTCTTATTTTTAGCCCTCTTTGGATTCGCATTTAATTTTATTAGAAAAAGAAGATATACCAAAGCTTAACGATTTATCTCTAAAAATAGTAATGCATTGCATATGAAAAGATTAGCAATACTTTTTGTCATTTTGATCAGTCTGGGTGGCGTAGCATATTATCTAAACTCAACTGCAGACGATGGCAAGACCAGTTGGTCGGCAACGGAAAGAGACTTTAGCTTTCCTCGGGATCAAATTGGAAAAGTGACCATTCAAAAAGTAGGCGATCCAATGCAAACTTTCACCTTAAAAAGTGGTGGCACCTGGTACTTGGATGACATCTATAAGGTAAGTCAATTTACCATGCCCTATTTACTGCAATGTCTGGGCGATATTACAATTCACAATATCCCTTCCAAAAACGCTACCGAAAACATATTAAGGGATATGGATCGTATGGGAATACAAGTTCAAGTCTATGACCTCGAAGGCAACAAGGTGCGCTCATATCGAGTGGGATTGGAAGCACACGACGATGTCAGTACATCCTACATCATGGATGGATCGAATCAACCTTACAATATGTACCTTAAAGGATTTGATGGAGATGTACGTTCGCGTTTTTTGCATCCAATAGACCAATGGAGAGACCGGGAGATCTGGCAATACGATCCAAAAGAAATTGTTGAGGTCGATGTAAAATATCACAAGGACTTGAAAGAATCCTTCAAACTTACCGTTCAGGGTTCCAGCTATAACGTAACGCCATTGAGTCAATTTATTGAGGCATCAGAAAAAGAAGTGGACCAGGATCGAGCACGTGCCTATTTATCAGCATTTACCCGAATCTACGCCGAAGATTACGACAATGAAAACATTAGACGAGATTCGATTTCGGCTTTGGTTCCGTTCGTCTCCATTTCGGTCAAAGACAAAAACGGGCATGTCAATGCGGTGGATTTTTTCCCGTTCCGCGATTTATTGCTTAGAAATGTAAATACCCGGGATTTAGAAGAGGCCAAAAAGATTGAGCGCTTTTTCATCAATCACAGCAAAGGCGATTTCATGGTGGTACAAAAAAGGCAAACAAAAGAGGTTTTCAGACCCTATAGTTTCTTTTTGAAAGACTAACCAAGTTATCCACGCCTTAAAAAATGTTTTGCTCTCTTCTTGAAGCAGTTTAATTTTCACTTTAAATCGTTAGATGTGTTATACCTAATGTTGAAGATTTAACAAATGGGACTTAAAGAATTCTAGTAACTACACAACCAGGACAATATTTCAAATAATAAAGCCTATCGGGCTTTAACTTTTCTAGCCTTGGATGGCAACCCTGGGCAAGAAGTGAAATGGAAATTCATTTTGGCAGCATATTTAGTCAAAAGTCATGACAAAATACATCACGACAATAGGATTATACATATGAAGCCGTTTAGTTACATTAGAAATTTAACCAATAATGTTGCCTTCATTTTCAATTACAACTAATTAGTAATTACATTTGTTTGCTGTTCAAAACAAGCTTACATGAGACACGTATTTTTCTATTCTCTTATCGCTATATTATTGTTTTCGTGTGTAGAACCTTTAGATAAGGCATTCTCTAAATTACCTCCTGGAATTTGGCGTGGCGTTTTAGTGCTCGACAATACTCCTCCGATATTTGCCCCCGACGATGAAGTGACCATTAAAAAGGATTACTCAGGCGAACTCCCTTTTAATTTTGAAGTTAAATACACCGACAATGAGAATTTTTACATCGAAATTCACAATGCGGATGAGCGGATTACCGTGTCGGATATTGTCTACGGTAGGGATAAAGCAACCGCCAAAGACACCATAATTATAAATTTCCCTGTCTTTGATACCTATATTAAGGCGATCTACGAAGACGATATTATGGAAGGAGATTTGTACGTGAATTATAAAGAAAATTATCAGATTCCATTCAAAGCATATTTTGGGCAGTCTCATCGATTTACCACACTAAAAAAGAAACCCAAGATGGATATTTCTGGAAAGTGGGAGGTAAAATTTGAAGTAGATACAGATGATGAATATCCAGCGGTTGGCGAATTTGTGCAAGAGGGAAATCGGGTGACAGGAACATTTATGACGGAAACGGGAGATTACAGATACCTTGAAGGGACGATACAAGATCAACGGATTTTTCTTTCTACCTTCGATGCCGCTCACGCTTTTCTATTCGAAGCAAAACTGTTGGATGACAATTCACTTATTGGCTCTTTTCGATCGGGCAAACACTACACTACAACATGGTCCGCCATCAAAAATGACAATGCAAAACTTGGCGATGCATTTGAATTAACTACTTCCAAGATTGCAGACCAGCCATTTGACTTCACTTTTGATGATCTGAACGGCAAAAAGGTAAGTCTCAGCGACGAACAATTTAATGACAAAATCAAGCTTGTCAAAATAAGCGGTACGTGGTGCCCCAATTGCAAGGATGAAAGTTTGTTTCTCATCGACTACCTTAACAATAATCCCTCAGAAGATATTGCAGTAATAGAGGTGGCTTTCGAACGGTACAAAAATGAACTCAAGGCAAAGGAAGTATTAAAACGATATAAAGAAAAGATGCAATTGCCATTTACAGTATTGTACGGTGGATTTGCAAACAAAGCATTGGCCTCCGAAAAATTTCCACAAATAACCAATGTGCTTTCTTACCCCACACTTATTTTTGTAGATAAAACCAATCGAATCAGGCACATTCATACAGGTTTTGCAGGACCTGCGACCAGTGAATTTCCCGCATTCGAGCAAAAATTTAAAAATCTAATCAACGAACTGAGAGAAGATCCAAAAACGATATAAATGAACAATCCACTAGCTAAAACCGTATTGGTCACTGGTGCAACATCGGGTATCGGAAAAGCGACTGCTACCCTATTTGCGAAGCGTGGTTACAATGTAATCATCACCGGTAGAAGACTGGAGAAACTGGAAGCACTCAAGCAAAAATTCAAACGTAAATACGCCGTCAAAGCCAAAGCCTTGTGTTTTGATATTCGAGATAAGGAAGCGACACGCCAAGCCTGGAATAGCCTTGAGCCTCATCATCAAAAAGTGGATATTTTGATCAATAATGCAGGTTTGGCCAAAGGTTTGGCGCCTATTCATAAAGGGAAATTGGAAGATTGGGAGCAAATGATCGACACCAATATTAAAGGGTTGCTATACATCACTCGATTGGTAAGTCCGAAAATGGTAAAAGCAAAAAAAGGACAAATCATAAATGTTTGCTCTTCCGCTGGTCATGATGTTTATGTAAATGGGAATGTTTACAGCGCCACCAAGTTTGCGGTAGATGCACTAACTCGATCCATGCGTCTGGATTTGCATAAATATGGCATTCGCGTCGGACAAATCTCACCCGGTCATGTGGAAGAGACTGAATTTGCCAAGGTGCGTTTTGATGGTGATGAGAAAAAAGCCAACATCTACAGCGACTTCAATCCCCTTACTTCTAAAGATGTAGCCGACATTATATTTTTTATGACTACCCAAAAATCACATGTCAATATTCAGGACTTGATTGTCATGGGTACGCAACAGGCAAGTGCATCTGTGATCAATCGCAATGGAAGAAAATAATTTTATTTCTACTTTAGGACATTTCTAATTTAACCATTACCAAGGATTACACAAAGATCACAACTGTAAAAGTACCATAAGTCCAACCTTTGTGAATCCTTTGTGAATCCTTGGCGCACTTCGTGGTTAAAAGTCAACATCACGCTTAGCAAAAGCGACCAATAGCTCAACTTTACACATGTTTACCTTTTCAACTTAAACTGAGTGCTCATAAAATTTGATTTTGACCTATTTAGTAGTCTATATTTGCACCTCGGTTTTGATTATCTATTTCGATAATCGCGATTTTCAAGAAAAGATTAATGAACGATACTAAACATTCTTATCACCCAAACCAATCCGGTTTTTATGGTCGATTTGGCGGAGCTTTTATTCCAGAGATGTTGCACGCCAATGTTGCAGAACTGCAAGATGTTTATCTTAATATCATCAATGAGCCTGATTTTAAACAGGAATTTGATGACTTGTTAAGAGATTACGTGGGCAGACCTTCACCACTCTATTTGGCAGGAAAGCTCTCCCAAAAATATCAGACCAACATCTACTTAAAAAGAGAAGATCTCAATCATACGGGCGCACACAAGATCAACAATACCATAGGTCAGATTCTTTTGGCAAAAAGATTGAATAAAAAGCGAATTATTGCCGAAACGGGTGCGGGTCAGCATGGGGTGGCTACCGCTACCGTTTGTGCGTTGATGGGATTAGAGTGTTTTGTTTATATGGGCGCTGTCGATATTAAAAGACAGGCACCAAATGTGGCGAGAATGAAAATGCTTGGAGCAACTGTAATTCCTGCCGAAAGTGGTAGCAAAACACTTAAGGACGCCACCAATGAAGCGATTCGCGATTGGATCAACAATGCTGAGAACACACATTACATCATTGGATCTGCCATTGGTCCACATCCTTATCCAGATATGGTTACTCGATTTCAAAGTGTGATCAGCGAGGAGATAAAATGGCAACTTCAGCAAAAAACTGGAAATGATCATCCAGATTACGTCATTGCCTGTGTAGGAGGCGGCAGCAATGCGGCGGGCGCTTTTTATCATTTTCTTCATGATGATCGCGTAAAATTAATTCTGGCCGAAGCTGCTGGCATGGGGATAGATTCCGGTGAATCCGCTGCCACGAGCATATTGGGTACAGAAGGAATCATCCACGGTTGCATGACACTTTTAATGCAAACCGAAGATGGGCAAATTGTAGAACCCTATTCTTTATCCGCAGGTCTGGACTATCCTGGAATCGGACCCTTGCATGCCCACCTGATCAAAACTGGAAGAGCCAAAGTTCATGCGGCAACAGATGATGAAGCCATGCAGGCAGTGATTGAGCTCTCCAAATCCGAAGGAATCATTCCTGCATTGGAAACTGCACATGCCTTAGCGATTTTAGATCGAATTGACTTTCAGAAAAATGATAATGTCGTGATATGCTTATCCGGACGAGGAGATAAAGACTTGAATACATTTATTGATTATCTTGAAAAGCAGAAGAGTGACAAATAGAATACGAGAGAATATCGCAAAAGCCGAAGGACGGGCATTGAATGTATATTTCACAGCGGGATACCCCACAATTGAAAGTATTCCTACGATCATTTCATCACTTGAAAATACCGGTGTAGATTTAATAGAATTGGGTATGCCCTATTCTGATCCTCTAGCCGATGGACTGACTATACAAAAGAGCAGCCGCGTAGCACTGGAAAATGGGTTGAATCTAAAAATCCTATTCAATCAGGTAGAAGAAGCGCGAAAGACTGCTCAGATTCCAATCATTATGATGGGATACTTCAATCAACTGCTTCAATTTGGGGTAGAAGATTTTTTACAATTAGCCTCTGAGAAAGGGGTTGACGGTTTTATCATTCCAGATTTGCCGATGGATATTTTTGAACGTGATTATCAATCGCTTTTTGAAAAATATAAGCTCACCATATCTTTTTTGATAAGCCCGATGACCTCAGATGAACGAATACGACAAGCAGATCGGTTAAGCAGCGCGTTTATCTACGTCGTAAGCCAAAGTAGTATAACTGGTAAAAAAGGAGAAATTTCTGCAGAACAAAAAGCCTATTTTGAGCGTATTGAAGCTATGGAATTGAAGAGTCCAAGACTTATCGGTTTTGGCATACACGATAACAGCAGTTTTGAAACAGCATGTCAATTTAGTGATGGTGCTATTGTCGGAAGTGCATTCATTCGAGCCTTGGCAGATAGTGAAGATCTCGCAGCAACAACCTCATCATTCATTCATTCTTTAAAAAATAAAGCGATATGATTATCCAATTGAATAAAAACGCCTCACAAGAGCAGATCAATGTCATCACGGATAAAGTCTCCGATCTGGGCTATTCATCTAACAAAATTAAAACTCAAGTTGCCCGCTACCTCATATGCATCGGTAAAAAGGAGATTGATCTTAGAGATATTGGATTTTTAGAAGGAGTTCAGGACGTTTTCAAGGTGAGCGATGCTTATAAACTGACTTCTACTAAATGGAAAGTAGGAAAAACAGCGATTGATATTGGAGATGACATAAAGATCGGAAATGGTCATTTTCAAATCATGGCGGGTCCTTGTTCTATAGAATCTGAAGAGCAAATTCGCTCCACGATTGCGCACTTAAAAGCCAACGGGTTGAAGATTATGAGAGGAGGCGTATACAAACCCCGATCCTCTCCATACAGCTTTCGAGGTCTGGGCATGGAAGGGCTAAAACTATGGTACGATCTTGCCCGCGAAAATGGAATCAAAATTATCACTGAAGTCATGCAAGTTTCTCAAATAGCGGAAATGCATGACTACGTGGATATTTTTCAGGTTGGAGCGAGAAACAGCCAAAACTTTAATTTACTGGATGAATTGGGCAAGGTAGACAAACCAGTTCTATTGAAGCGGGGCATGTCCGGAACGATCGAAGAACTTCTGCAATCGGCTGAATATATTTTTTCCAATGGCAATGAAAAGATCATTCTTTGCGAAAGAGGAATTCGCACCTATGAAAAAGCATATCGAAATACTATGGATATCAATGCCATCACCATATTAAAGGATAAATCTCATTTGCCTGTAGTTGCAGATCCTTCCCATGGAATTGGGGTCCGAAAGTATGTGGACAAAATTGCTTTGGCATCCATCATGGCCGGTGCTGATGGGGTGATCATGGAAGTACATGAATGTCCTCAAAAAGCGTTTTCAGATGGTCAGCAAACCCTGGATTATACACAATCGAAGAACCTTATCTACAAAATGGAAAAAGCCAGGGAATTGGTGACATTGTAATTCAATTCAATTTTTATTCTAAATCTTTAAACAGACGACAAGCATTTAGTACTTTTTGATCGTTTTAACTCTATCTTAATTTACCGCAGACATGACATTAAAAAGATTTATTCCTTTCCAAGCGCTATCCTTTTTATTCGTAGCTAGTTTCATCTTTTCCAATTGCTCCAACCAAAGTTGTTCCATTGATGATTGGGTTGGGACGTATAAAGGAATCAAAACATGTGAATCCGATGTCACAAACGATTATACCTTTACCATATCCAGAATTAATGCAGTGGACGGTCAACCTACGGATAATTTGGTATTAGATGGTTTTTTTATTTTCATCGATGAATGTGCTCTATCCAGAGGATTGACAAATGCTCCAGGCTCAGTACAAACTTATGAAGGCTCGCTTGATGGAGACAACTTACAGGTAACCATTCGGACCATTACCGGTTCATGTAGCTGGAATGCCACCAGGCAATAAATGATTCCATCCTTATAATTATCGTCCCCTACCCATAGTTTTTTTTGAATGATTTGTTGAAATGAACAAATTGTTACAATCGTCTATTATATATTTACGTTAAGAATGCATTTGTAATAATCACGATATGTCATAATCGATACCAAGGCAAGTTGTGAATTCTCTTATTTTGGTACAAATTAATAGATCATGAAAAAAAGTCTTATTCTAATCTGTCTTATTAGCAGTTGCATGCATATAAATGCTCAACTAATTAGAAACAGTTACATCGTTGATCTAAAAAAAGGAACAGGTCAATCTTTTGAAAGCCTGCAAAGACAATCTATTCCTTCACAAGGATTAGAGATAAGAGAATTAAGCTCGACCTTAGATATAATTCAAATCACATCACCAATTGAAGGTGATCAGGCATTGGAGAAATGGCTGAATAATAACCCAAATGTTGAATCCTGGGGGTATAACTGTCACGTTCAAAAAAGAAAAACTCCAAATGATCAATATTTTGATTTGCAATGGGGACTTAAAATGATCAATGCAGTTGATGCATGGGAGGTTACTACTGGTGGTAACGATATTAATGGACGAGAAATCGTTGTTGCTGTATTAGACGATGGCTATGATCTGGACCATCCTGAATTGGAAGGTAGGATTTACACCAATGAAGCAGAGATCCCCGATGATGGCATTGATAATGACAACAATGGCTATGTGGATGACTTCAGAGGCTGGAATTCTACAGATGGAAATGATAATCACCCCATAACAGACAACCATGGAATAGCGGTATGCGGAATAATCGGTGCAAAAACCAATAACGAATTAGGCGTTGCAGCTATAAATTGGCAAGTTAAGATACTTCCTATTTCTGGTATTGCTACCCAGGCAGAAGTAATTGCCGGATACCAGTATGTACTGAACATGAGAAAAAGATACAACGAAACGGATGGAGCAGAAGGAGCCTATATCGTAGTAACAAATTACTCTGCTGGTATTGACAATGCCTTCGGTACTGCCCCTCAATATAAGTCGTGGTGTGATATGTATGAAGCTATGGGAGATCAAGGCATTCTTTCAGTAGGCGCAACCGCAAACAAAAATGTAAACGTGGATACGGATGGTGACATGCCCACTACTTGTCCAAGTTCTTTTCTGGTTGCCGTTACCAATACGGATATGAATGACACCAAAGTGGTGGGTGCAGGTTTCGGGCTAGAAAACATTGACCTAGGGGCACCTGGAGCAGGTACCTTGGTTCTTGATCTTAATGATGGATTTGATCAAAATTTTGGCGGTACATCGGCATCTACTCCTCATGTAGCCGGTGCGATCGCCCTACTCTACAGTGCACCATGCAACAACATAGCGGCACTTGCTACACAAAATCCCAGACAAGCTGCAGAAATTATTAGAGATGCACTTTACAATGGGACCTCTCCCAACTCCACCTTGGATGGCATTACCGTTACTGGTGGAAGATTAGATATTTTTGGGGCATTGCAAGAATTGGTGGCCACTTGCGAAATCGTTCTCCCATCACCCAATGGCGATCTTAGCATTGAGCGAATTAATCGTGAGTCATTGGGCAGTTTTCTCATTGATTATATTACCCCGGACAATAATCAATATTCTGCAATCCTGACAGATCGTATTGGTCGCACAATTCGTCATATAGATTTCACACCACCAAGCGTGGGAAGAAAGCAACTTCGGCTCAATATTCCTGACTTAATTCCAG